>NZ_JBPQTW010000354.1:0-3963 GCF_051386535.1 Streptomyces sp. URMC 127 | reverse complement strand
GCCCCGAATACCTCGACACCGCCGCCGACGAGACGGGCACTCAGCAGGCGCCCCGCCTCGGCGAGGTGCCGCAGCAGCAGCCGGGCACGTGGGACGCCCAGCCGCAGCCGCCGGCCGCGGCCCCGTTCGTGCCGTCCCAGGCGGCGGCTCCGGCTCCGGCCCCGGCGCCGGGTGACGTGCCGTCAGCCGCCCCGGAGCAGCCCGCCGGGCACCCGGTGGCCCCCGAGGCCCCCGCCGCGCCGTCGACCGGGCTCTCCGCCATCGACGCGGTGGTCGCCGCGGCGACCGGTCAGGTCCACGTGCCGGCGCCGGCGGCTCCCGAGGGGGCTGTTGCGGCCCCGGAGACCGCCGCGGCTCCGGCTGAGGAGGTCCCGCAGGCGGAGCCGGCAGTAGACGCGGCTGTCGTCGCGGAGGTGGCTCCTCAGGCGGAGCAGCCTGCTGACGCGGCTGTTGAGGTGCCGGTTGCTGCTGCGCAAGCCGAGCAGCCTGCCGCCCCTGTTGCCGAGGTCCCGGCTGTTGCCCCGGAGGCCGAGGAGGCCGCAGAGGCGGCCGCGGTTGCCGAAACGGCTCCGCAGGTAGAGCAGTCGGCCGACGCGGCTGCTGAGGTGACGATTGCCGCTCCGCAGACTGCGGACACCGCCGTAGGGGCTGCTGACGCCGTCGAGATGCCGGTTGCCGCGCCGCAGGTGGAGCAGGCCGCGGAGGTCGCTGCCGTTGCGGAGACGGTTCCGCAGGACCAGCAGCCTGCCGACGCCGCTGCTGAAGTCCCGGCCGTTGCCCCGCAGACGGAGCAGCCCGCCACTCCCGTTGCTGAGGTCCCGGCTGCTGCCCCGCAGGCCGAGCAGGCCGCGGGCGTCGCTGCCGCTCCGGAAGCTGAGCAGACCACCGATGCGGCAGCCGTCGCCGAACGGGCTTCGCAGGCCGAGCAGCCCGCCGAAGCCTCCGTCCCGCAGGTCGTGGACGCCGTCCCCGCTGCCGATGCCCCGGTCGAGCAGCCCGGTGCAGCCGAGCCGCAGCTCGCCGATGCTCCGGCCCCGCAGGCCGTGGACGCTGTCCCTGCTGCCGAGGCCCTGGTCGAGCAGCCCGGCGCAGCTGACCCGCAGTCCGCCGATGCCCCGGCCCCGCAGGCCGTGGACGCTGTCCCCGCTGCCGAGGCCCCGGTCGAGCAGCCTGGCGCAGCCGAGCCGCAGTCCGCCGAAGCCTCCGTCCCGCAGGTCGCGGACACCGCCCCCGCTGCCGAGGCCCCGGCCGAACAGCCCGCCGCAGCCGACCCGCAGTCCGCCGATGCCCCGGCCGCACAGGCCGTGGACGCTGTCCCCGCTGCCGAGGTCCCGGCTGAGCAGCCCGGCGCAGTTGACCCGCAGCCTGCCGATGCCCCGGCCCCGCAGGCCGTGGACGCTGTCCCCGCTGCCGAGGTCCCGGCTGAGCAGCCCGGCGCAGTTGACCCGCAGCCTGCCGACGTCCCGGCCCCGCAGGCCGTGGACGCCGCCTCCGCTGCCGAGGCCCCGGTCGAGCAGCCCGGCGCAGCTGACCCGCAGCCTGCCGATACCCCGGCCCCGCAGGTCGCGGACGCCGCACCCGCCGCCGAGGCCCCGGCTGAGCAGCCCGGCGCAGCCGATCCGCAGTCCGTCGATGCCCCGGCCCCGCAGGTCGCGGGCACCGTCCCCGCCGCCGAGGCCCAGGCCGAACAGCCCGGCGCAGCCGACCCGCAGCCCGGCGCAACCGAGCCGCAGCCCGGCGCAGCCGACCCGCAGGCCGCCGATGCCCCGGCAGTCGCTCAGGAAGCCCCCACCGCAGAGGTACCGTCGCCCCAGCAGGACGTCGTTGCCGACGCGCCCGCCGACACCCTGTCCGCCCCGCACGCCCCCGTCGGCGTACCGCAGCCCGAGCAGGCCACCATCTCCGAACCACAGGCACCCGAGACCGAGGCCGCAGCGCAGCCCCAGGCGGTGCAGCCCGAGCAGGCCGCGGCCGGCACCGAGGCCCGGCCCGCCGCCGAAGTCCGCATCCCCGCCCCCCAGCAGGCCCCGGACGAGCCGGCCGAAGCCGAGGCCGCCGTGGCAGCCGAGGCCGAGCCCGTCGCCGTCCCCGCGCCCCGCGCAGCGGAACCCGTAGCCGAGCCCGCCGCAGGGGAAGCCGCCCCCGCCGAGGAAGTCACCCCCGAGGAACAGCCCGCCGCGCCCGTCACCCCCGCGGCCACCGGCTACGGCGACGCCGAGCGCGAGGCCGTGCACCGCGTGATCCGTGAGCGGCGCGACATCCGCAACGGGTTCCGCTCCGACCCCATCCCGCACGAGGTGCTCCTGCGCGTCCTGGAGGCGGCGCACACCGCCCCCAGCGTCGGGCACTCCCAGCCCTGGGACTTCGTGGTCATCCGCTCGGCGGAGACCCGCCAGGCCATGCACGAGCTCGCCCAGCGCCAGCGCGACGCGTACGCGAAGTCGCTGCCCAAGGGCCGGGCCAAGCAGTTCAAGGAAATGAAGATCGAGGCGATCCTCGAGACGCCCGTCAACATCGTCGTCACCGCCGACCCCACCCGCGGCGGCCGCCACACCCTCGGCCGGCACACCCAGCCGCAGATGGCCCCGTACTCGTCGGCCCTCGCCGTCGAGAACCTGTGGCTCGCCGCCCGCGCCGAGGGCCTCGGCGTCGGCTGGGTCAGCTTCTTCGACGAGCGCGAGATGGTCCGTACGCTCGGCCTGCCCGAGCACCTGGAGGTCGTGGCGTACCTCTGCGTCGGCTACGTCGACGAGTTCCCGGACGAGCCCGAGCTGATGCAGGCCGGCTGGTCCAAGCGCCGCCCGCTGTCGTGGGTCGTGCACGAGGAGGAGTACGGGCGCCGCGCGCTGCCCGGCGAGGACCCGCACGACCTGCTCGCCGAGACCCTCCGCGGCATCCGCCCGCTGGACGCCAAGGCGCTCGGCGAGGCCTGGGAGCGCCAGAAGCGCATGACCAAGCCGTCCGGCGCGCTCGGCATGCTGGAGATCATCTCCGCCCAGCTGTGCGGCCTCTCGCGCAAGTGCCCCCCGCCCATCCCGGAGCCGGCCGCCGTCGCGATCTTCGCGGGCGACCACGGCGTGCACGCCCAGGGCGTCACCGCGTGGCCGCAGGAGGTCACCTCGCAGATGGTCGCCAACTTCCTGGGCGGCGGAGCCGTGTGCAACGCCTTCGCCAACCAGGTCGGCGCCGAGGTCTGCGTCGTGGACGTCGGCGTCGCGGGCGAGCTGCCCAGCACCCCCGGTCTCCTGCCGCGCAAGGTCCGGCCCGGCACCGCCGACATCACCGCCGGCCCCGCCATGACCCGCGAGGAGGCGATGCGCGCCCTGGAGGTGGGCATCGAGACCGCCCGCGACCTGGTCGCCGCCGGCAACAAGGCGCTCCTGACCGGCGAGATGGGCATCGCCAACACCACCGTGTCGGCCGCCCTCATCTCGGTCTACACCGAGGCCGACCCGGCCGAGATCACCGGCCGCGGCACCGGCATCAACGACGAGATGCACGCCCGCAAGATCGACGTGGTCCGGCGCGCCCTCGAACTGCACCGGCCCGACCCGAAGGACCCCATCGGCGTCCTCGCCGCGGTCGGCGGCCTGGAGCACGCGGCCCTCGTCGGCCTGATCCTCGGCGGCGCGTCCCTGCGCACGCCGGTGATCCTCGACGGCGTGAGCGCCGGAGCCGCGGCCCTCGTGGCCCGCGCCATCGCCCCCGAGGCGCTCGCGGCCTGCATCGCGGGCCACCGCAGCGCCGAGCCCGGGCACGTCGCGGCGCTGACCAAGCTCGGCCTGCGCCCCCTGGTCGACCTGGACCTCCGCCTCGGCGAGGGCACGGGCTCGCTGCTCGCCCTGCCGATCGTCCAGAGCGCGGCCCGTGCCATGCACGAGGTGGCGACGTTCGACACGGCGGGCGTCACCGAGAAGGCCTGACGCCCGGCGGGCCGCCCCCACGCGCCTCCGGCGCGTGGGG
>NZ_JBPQTW010000353.1:0-3980 GCF_051386535.1 Streptomyces sp. URMC 127 | reverse complement strand
GGGCCCGGCAAGGGCCGGGGGCGGCGGCGCCCGGCGGCTGCGGCTCCGGAGCGCTCGGAACGTGAGGCGGGTTCGGCACCGCCGGTCACGTAGCGGTTGGCTGAGCGCCGTTACGGCGGGGGCGCTGCCCCGGCCCCGCCCTTTCACCGTTTCTCGGTGGGCGAGCCCCCCGAACCCCCGGGCGGCCGGGGCTCGCCCTCGGTTTCGGGATGGCGCCCGCCGGCCGGTTGCACGGGCAGGGAGCCGTCCCCGCCGCGGTGACCGGCGGTGCCCCACGGGCGGGAGAGACCGCGTACGGACGGCGCACTCGGCAGCGCGAGCTAAGGCCGCATCGGCGGCGATGCGTTCGAGAAAACCGGTCCGGCCGGTGACAACGAGGCAGGGCATGCGAAAGGCTCCGTGCATACGGGACGGTGCCTTCACACCGGAGGCGGCAGCCGCGGCGAGCGCGACGCATCCGGCCGCGCCCCTCAGCACGGCCGAACTCCGAGGCTATTCCGGTGCCTTGGCCAACTGTCAAGCCTGTCCACCGACAGGTCCACATCCTGGACGAGCCGTCTCAGGGCGGTTGACGGGGAAACGGATGGCTGTTCCACTTGGCCCATGCACCCAGGGCAACGGCTCGTCACCCGGAACCACATCGACTTCGGTCGGGTGTGGTCCGCGTCGTGTCCCGGCTTCCGTACGCCCCTTCCGGGCGACTCCTGCTGTCAGGGCTGACCGCGCCGACCGCGAAGCCCTTCCCCATCAGTCAGGCCTTCACATCAGCGGCAGATGCGCCGCACCCTCCCCTCGTACACCCTGCACAGCTGCACAGCTGCACAGCCGCACACATGCACACCTGCACACCACACCCGCCCGCACTCAACAACCGCAGTCACAACCGCCGCAGTCGCAGCACTCACAGCTCTCGCAACAGTCGCAGCAGTTGCAGCAATCGCCACAGCCGCTGCAATCGCAGTTGTCACAGTCGCACTTGTGGCACCAGCCTTCCCGCCGCGTCCCGTCCCACGGGTCGAAGTACGGGTCCCGGCAGCAGACCTGGCACGTACAGAAAAGCGTGGCCCACACCGCACAGCCGGCTATGAGCCCGCGCTGCCGGCCGCGCCGCGGCGGCTCGGGCGGCGCGCCGGGAGGCGTCTGTCCCGGCGGCATCTGATCCGGCGGCATGACAGGCGGCGACCCGAACGCGCCCTGCGGCGAACCGTCCTGGCCACCACCGGCAGTCGCAAGCCCCGCACCCCCGGAGTGTCCGGCATGCCCGTTATGACTACCATGCCCGGTATGCCCGCAACTCGCCGTACCGAAGGCCCGGTCGACGGCGCGCTCCAGCTCATGCGCGAGCAGCACGTGCGCCAGCCTGCTCTGGCTCTTGCTCGCGAAGTCGACCTCGCGCAGCGCGAGACGGACGCCGTGCACCGCGTCGTCGCACAGCCTGCGCACCTCGGCGAGGCCGGTGCCCGTCGCCGCGACGGGGTTCCACGCGCCGCTCTGCGCGTCCTCCGCCAGGTCCTCGACCGCGTCGAGCAGGTGGGCCAGGCGCCCGAAGAGCCGGCCCGCCTCCTCCAACGGCGCCTTGTTTTCCGGCCGTCCGGCAAGGACGGCGGTATAGCCGAAGGCCGCGGCGGTGGCCGTCTCGGTGGGCTCGGTCACCGTCAGCAGTGACGTTCCCGCGCCGGCCAGCGCCTCGATGCCGGCCTGCCGTTCGACCGCGTCGACCAGCACCGCCGTGTCGAACCCGAGGTCGGCTCCCGTACGGGCACCCGCCCGGTCCCACTTCGCGGCCACGCGGCGCGCCGCCGCGGCGACCGGGCGGCGCGCCAACACGCCGTCGCCGTCGGCGACATGGTCGCGCATCTTCGCCGACGCCAGCACCAGCGAGACCGAGGCGGCGAGGCGCGCGCCCTCGCCCTTGGCCACGGAAGCGGTGCGCATGCCGCGCAGCGGGCACGGGCCCGCCGTGCGGCGCCAGGAGTTGGCGCCCTCGTCCGCCGGAGACTGGGCCTCCACCAGGACCGAGATGACCAGACCGTCGTAGTTGGTTGCCGCGCGCGCGAACTGTCCGTGATCGCCGCGCAGCGCGAGGCACAGTCCGCACAGATGCGCCATCCATTCCGTGCGCATGGCTTCTGACAACCGGTGCCGGCATGGCCTTATGATCCCGAACAAAACCCAGCCCCCGTGTGTGGTGTGAATGGACCCGGGCATCCTAATCACCTGACCACCCGACCCGACCGGGGCCCGCACCACGCCCCCGAACTGCCCGCCGTAACCGCATATGCCCAGGTCCAGGGTGCAAGAAGGGGCCTGCGGGGTTTCTGACGCACCGCCACCCGGTTTGCACCAGATGCGTCACGAAATGCTCGTCCGGCGGCCATCCACTTGGCACACCATCCGCATCATGGACGACGATAGGGATGCGGACGGAACACACCGCGTGTGAGAGGAGGCGTTCATGGGATCGGTGCGCAAGGCGAGTGCCTGGCTCGGCCTCGTCGACGACAGCGATGACGAGCGCTACTACGACGACGACTACGCCGAGGGACCCGAGCCCGGCGACGCCTGGGTCACCAACCCGAAGGTGCGCGTGGCGGACGAGGCCGCGCAGGAGCAGGGCACGCGCATCGCCACCGTCACCCCGGACGGCTTCCGCGACGCCCGGGGCATCGGCGAGCTCTTCCGCGAGGGCGTGCCCGTGATCGTCAACCTCACGGGCATGGAGCCCAACGACGCCAAGCGCGTCGTGGACTTCGCGGCCGGGCTGACGTTCGGGCTGCGCGGCTCCATCGAGCGCGTGGCCAACCGGGTCTTCCTGCTGACCCCCGCCGACTACAAGGTGGTCAGCGGGGAGCCGGTGGGCCGGGCGAACGGCGGCTTCTACAACCAGAGCTGAGGACGGTGCGCGGGAGCGCGGCGCGAGCCGCGCGCGGGCGGGGGCTTACCGGAACGCGTCGAGACCGGTGAGCGCCTTGCCCAGCACCAGCTGGTGCATCTCCACCGTGCCCTCGTACGTCAGCACGGACTCCAGGTTCGTGGCGTGCCGCATCACCGGGTACTCCAGCGAGATTCCGTTCGCGCCCAGGACCGTCCGCGCCGTCCTGCAGATCTCGATCGCCTCCCGCACGTTGTTGAGCTTGCCGAAGCTCACCTGTTCCGGCCGCAGCGTGCCCGCGTCCATCCGCCGCCCCAGGTGGTGGGCGAGCAGGATCCCCTTGTGCAGCTCCACCGCCATGTCGGCCAGCTTGGCCTGGGTGAGCTGGAAGGCGCCGATGGGCTTCCCGAACTGCTCGCGGGTGCGCGCGTAGTCGAGCGCGGTCTCGAAGCTCGTGCGCGCCGCGCCCATCGAGCCCCAGACGATGCCGTAGCGCGCGTGGCTCAGGCAGCTCAGCGGGCCGCGCAGCCCGGTGACCTCCGGCAGCACGGCGTCGGCGGGCAGCCGCACCTCGTCCAGGACCAGCTCGCTGGTGACCGAGGCGCGCAGCGACCACTTGTGCCGGATCTCCGGCGCGGACACGCCGGGCCGGTCGGTGGGCACGACGAAGCCCCGGATGCCGCCGTCGGTCTGCGCCCAGACCACGGCGACGCCGGCGACCGAGCCGTTGGTGATCCACATCTTGCGGCCGGTCAGCACCCAGTCGCCGCCGGCGTCGCGCTTGGCGTACGTGCGCATGCCCGCGGGGTCCGAGCCGTGGTCGGGCTCGGTCAGGCCGAAGCAGCCGATGGTCTCGCCCGCGGCCATCGCCGGCAGCCACCGCTGCTTGTGCTCCTCGGACCCGAAGCGGTGGATCGCGTACATCGCGAGGGAGCCCTGCACGGAGACCAGGGAGCGGATGCCGGAGTCGGCGGCCTCCAGCTCCAGGCAGGCCAGGCCGTACTGCACGGCGCTCGCGCCCGCGCAGCCGTAGCCGTCGAGCTGCATGCCGAGGGCGCCAATCGCGCCGAGCTCGCGGGCCAGCTCGCGGACGACGGGGAGTTCGCCG
>NZ_JBPQTW010000352.1:0-4011 GCF_051386535.1 Streptomyces sp. URMC 127 | reverse complement strand
GGCGCCGGGGGCAGGCGACGACGGCGTCACGGGCGCCGGGGCGGTGTAGGTGACGGGGACCGGTCCGGCGGTGAACAGCACGGGGCGGCGCTCGATCGGCAGGGGCCCCGTGCCGGGCCCCGTGCCAGCGTTCGAGCGGTACGTGCCCGAGACGTACGCGGCCTTGAAGCGCGTCATCTCGTCCGTGCCGAACTTCAGGTAGCCGGAGCCCGGCACCGACGGCAGGTGGTACGCGTCCGGCACGCCGAGCGCCGTGCGCGACTCCGCGGCCGAGAACGTCCGCAGGCCGATCCGGTACGACAGGTACGTCTCCAGGCCGCGCAGCCGGCCCTCCTCCAGCCGCTGCGAGGCCAGCAGCAGGTGCACGCCCAGGGACCGGCCGATGCGGCCGATCTGGATGAACATGTCGATGAAGTCGGGCTTGGCCGTCAACAGCTCGCTGAACTCGTCGATCACCAGAACGAGTGAGGCCAGCGGCTCCAGCGCGGCACCGGCCGCCCGCGCCTTCTCGTAGTCGTGGATGTTGGCGTAGTTGCCCGCCGACCGCAGCAGCTCCTGCCGGCGCTGCAGCTCACCGGTGATCGAGTCGCGCATGCGGTCGACCAGCGTCAGGTCGTCGGCGAGGTTGGTGATCACGGCGGCCACGTGCGGCATCTCCGACATGCCCGCGAACGTCGCACCGCCCTTGAAGTCGGCGAGGACGAAGTTCAGCGTCTCGGAGCTGTGCGTGACCGCGAGCCCCAGGACCAGGGTGCGCAGCAGCTCGGACTTGCCGGAGCCGGTCGCGCCGACGCACAGCCCGTGCGGCCCCATGCCGTCCTGCGCGGCCTCCTTCAGGTCCAGCATCACAGGGGCGCCGTCCTCGCTGACACCGATCGGCACCCGCAGCCGCTCCGCCGCCGACCGGGGCCGCCACGTGCGCGCCACGTCCACCGAGCCCGCGTCGCCCAGCCCCAGCAGATCGGTGAAGTCCAGGTTCGCCAGCAGCGGCTCGTCGCCGTCGCCGCCCCCGCCCATACGCATCGGCGCCAGCTGCCGGGCGAGCGCCTCAGCGGCCTCCGCGGCGAGCGTGTCCGGAACCCCCTCGTAGACCGCGACCTGCGACATCAGCCGCAGCGAGCCCGGCTGCACGACCACCGACAGCCCACCGCGCGGCTCGCCCAGCTCGCCCGTCACCACCTCGACGACGGTCACGCCCTGCAGGCCCTCGGGCGCCGCGAACACCGACTCCGCCGGCACCGCGGCACCGTCCAGCACGACCACCACGTGCGGCTGGTCCAGCAGCGGCTGGCCGTCCCGGCTGAACCGCGTACGGCCCTCCAGGCGCGGCCGCAGCAGGTCCTCAAGCTCGGTCAGGTCGTCACCGATCAGCCGCCTCGCGCCGGCCCCGTCCACCGCCCCGGGCACCTGCACGTGGGGCAGCCACTTCGTCCACTCCCAGTACGACGCGGCGCCCCGTGCGGAGACGACGGCCACCACGAGGTCCTCCGGCGAATGCAGCGTCACCAGCTGCGCCAGCAGCGCCCGCGCCGCCCCGTGCACCGTCTCCGGGTCACCCGAGAGCGTCACGTGGTAGAAGGCGCGCAGCGACAGCGCCACCGGCATGCCCTCCAGCGAACCGTGCGTCGCCAGGAACTGCTGCATCGCCCCCGTCGTCAGCGGCTCCAGCTCGTCTATGGGCGCCGTCTCGGGCGCCACCAGCGGAGTGGCGAGCTGCTGCGTGCCCAGCCCGACGCGGACCTGCGCGAAGTCCTCGTCGCTCGCGCGCCGCTCCCACAGCCGCGTGCCCTCGGCCACCACCGACCACAACTGGTCGGGAGAGGGGTGCAGGTAGAACTGGGCGTCCCGCTGCGCCTTGGCGGTGCGCTGCACGGTGCGCCGGGTCTGCGCCAAGTACTTGAGGTAGTCGCGGCGCATGTCCGCGGTCCGCCCCTGGGTGCCCTGCCGGTGCCGGACGATCATTGCGACGGTCATGCCGAGCGTCGAGCACATCATCAGCACGCCCATGATCTTCATCATCGGGGCGGCGCCCGGCATGAAGAAGTACACCATCGACGAGGCCATGCCGAGCGTCGGCAGGAGCTGCATCAGCAGCCCCTCCTGACGGTCCCTCGGCAGCTCGGGGGGCGCCTCCAGGAGCACCTCCTCGCCGGGCACCTCCGGCGGCAGGGCCCGCGGGGGACGACTGACCACGATCTGGCTCACCGGATGCCTCAACCCCTCCGCACGGCAAGAACAGTTCCGCGTGGTACCGCCTGTCGCCCGGCCGGCGACGGCCCCCCTGCGCGGAACGGTGATCCTATCGGCGTACGTGCACACGCCCCCGATAGGGTGGCCGCACCGTCGCGCACTGTCGCACACCGACGCGCGCGGACCGGCCCGCACGGGGCGCCGGACGGCAACCCGCGGAGCCCGCCCGCGCACCGTGAACCAAGTCAATCAAGGGGCCTGATAGGTGAGTACGTCCGCTGCGACCGGCTTCTGCCGAGTGACCGTCGTCGCGCCCGACAGCCGGATCGACGTCGCCCTGCCGGACGACATCGCCGTCGCCGACGTGTACCCGGAGATTTTGCGCCTGACCGGGCAGACACAGCCGGCCGGCACGCCCACCGGCTACCACCTCGTACGCCGCGACGGCACCGTCCTCGACAGCGCCCGCTCGCTCGCCGCCCAGCGCGTCCTGGACGGTGACCTGCTCGCCCTGCGCCCCTTCGCGGAGTCCCTGCCGCCCGCCGTGCACGACGACGTCAGCGACGCCGTCGCCTCCGCCGTCACCCGCGACCACACCCTCTGGAACGACGGCCTCCTGCGTGCCTGCGGCCTGGCCGGCGGAGCGCTGCTGCTCGGCCTCATGGGGCTCGCCCTGTGGTTCGCCGACCCCGCCCGGCACGACATGCACGGGCTGCCGGGTGCGGTCGCGGCCGCCGCCGGCGTGCTGCTGACGGCCCTCGCGGGCGTACGGGCCAGGGTGTACGCCGACCGCGGGTCCGCCGTCGCCCTGGGCCTCGCGGCCCTCCCGCACATGATGATCGCCGGGGCGGGGATCCTCGCCCCCGCCCAGGGGGAGGGGGCGGGCCGGCTGCAGTTCCTGCTGGGCTGCGCGACCGTGCTCGTCGCGGCCGCCGTGCTCGTCGCCGTCATGCCCGCCGGCGACGCCCCCTTCGTCGCCGCCCTGGCCACCGCGGCGACCGGCACCGTGGCCGCCTTCTGCGCCATCCTCACCGGGGCCCGCCCGGCGGACGCCGCCGCCGTCTGCGCCGTCGTTGCCATAGGGGCCATCGCCTTCCTGCCCGGCCTCTCCGCCCGCGTCGCGCGCCTCCCCGTCGGCTACGCCGCGCCCCGGTCCGCGGCCACCGCGGACCGGACGGGCTCCCGCGGCGGCCTCCACGCCGACCCCGTGGACGCCCGGCGCATCGCCGCCCAGGTCCGCCGCGGCCACGAGCTGCTGCTCGGCCTCGTCGGCGGCTGTGCGGCCGTCGTGACCGGCTCCGCGGCCGTCCTGGCCCTCGCCCCGGGCAGCGGCCCCTGGCCGCGGCTCCTCGCCCTGACCGCCGGCCTGGCGATGCTGCTGCGCGCCCGCCTCTTCCGCTACACCGCCCAGGTGGCCGCCGTCCTCGGCGCGGGCCTCGCCGTGCTCGTCCTGCTCGTCCTCGGCCTCTCCCTCACGCCCCCTGCGGGCGCGGCCGGCGGCTCCCTCGACGTCCGTACGCTCTGGCTGGCCGCCGCCATCACCCTCGGTGGCGGGCTGCTCACCGCCGTGGCGCTGATCGTCCCGGCCAAGGGACTGTCCCCCTTTTGGGGGCGTGTCTCCGACCTGGCCGAGGGCGCCCTGCTCCTGGCGCTCGTACCCTTGTGCCTGGCGGTCCTGGACCTGTACGCGGCGGCCCGCAGCCTGTCAGCCGGCTGACGCGCGGCGTGGGGCGCCGTACGGGGCGCGGCGCGCCTCATGCGGCCCCGCATGAGGCCCCCCAGGCCGGCCGCACGAGGCCCCCGCCGCCCCACCCGCCGGCC
>NZ_JBPQTW010000351.1:0-4037 GCF_051386535.1 Streptomyces sp. URMC 127 | reverse complement strand
GAGCATGAGGCCTGCCGCATGCCGCCGGGGCCGTGCTGCGCGCTCGGCGCGGGCGGGCATGGGGCGGGGTGGAGTGGAGTGGTCTGCGCGGCCTCGTGCGGCGCCTCATGCGGAAGCTCATGCCGCGCCCCATGCGGCGCCCCATGCCCGCATCTCGTGCGGACGGCTCTCGCCGTTCTGGCCGGCCCGCGCCGCGCCCCCTAGGGCGCCTCATACCTCGCTCTATGCGCCGCCTCATGCGGACCGTCCGGTGCCATCGGCTCCCTTGCCCGGGACCGTCCCCCGGTCGCCCGCGGCAGCGTCGGCTCCCCCAGGCGTCTCCCCAGGCACGCCCATTGGCGCCATGCCCCGCATGAGGCCGCGCATGAGGCCGCGCATGAGGCGGTGCCGGACCACGGCATGAGGCCCCACGTGGGGCAGCGCATTGGGACAGCGCATGAGGCGCGACCCGCTCCAGGCCCCGCATGAGGCCCCGTGAAGGTGCTGCCGACCCTCCCCGCCGCGCAGCCGCCCCCCCCCGTACGCGAACAGGACGCTGCCCCGGCTCGTCGGTGAGCCGGGGCAGCGTCCTGTTGAGGAGTGGGCGGCGGGGGGGTTAGCCCATCTCCTCCAACGCCTTGCCCTTCGTCTCCTTGACGTACTTGAGCACGAAGGGGATGGAGAGCACGGCGAAGACCGCGTAGATGACGTACGTACCGGAGAGGTTCCAGTCCGAGAGGCTCGGGAAGCTCGCGGTGATGACCCAGTTGGCGATCCACTGCGCGGAGGCGGCGACGCCGAGGGCCGCGGCGCGGATGCGGTTGGGGAACATCTCGCCGAGGAAGACCCAGACCACGACGCCCCACGAGAGGGCGAAGAAGAGCACGAAGGCGTGCGCCGCGATCAGGGCGACCGTGCCCTGCGCGGTCGGCAGGGAGCCGTCGCCGGCCTGTGCGGAGAAGGCCCAGGCCTCAAGGGCGAGGGAGACGGCCATACCGGCGGAGCCGACGATGGCGAGCGGCTTGCGGCCGACGCGGTCGACGAAGATCATCGCGATCACGGTGCCGACGATGTTGATGATCGACGTGGTGAACGAGTAGAGGAACGAGTCGCTCGGGTCGATGCCGACGGACTGCCACAGGGTGGCCGAGTAGTAGAAGGCCACGTTGATGCCGACGAGCTGCTGGAAGACCGACAGGCCGATGCCGACCCAGACGATGGGCAGGAAGCCCGCCTTGCCGCCGATGAGGTCCTTGAAGGTGGACTTCTCCTCGCTGTGCATCGCGAGCTCGATCTCGGCGACGCGCTTGTCGAGGTCGACGCCGTGGCCCTCGACGTCGGCGAGGACGGCCTTCGCCTTGTCGGCCTTGCCGACGGAGATCAGGAAGCGGGGCGACTCGGGGATCGCGAAGGAGAGCAGGCCGTAGAGGACGGCCGGGATGACCATGACGCCGAGCATCAGCTGCCAGGCCTCGATGCCCATGAGGTGACCGCGCTGGTCACCGTCGGCGAGGTTGAGGATGCCCCAGTTGACGAGCTGGGAGACGGCGATGCCGACGACGATCGCGGCCTGCTGGAACGAGCCGAGGCGGCCCCGGTAGGCGGGCGGCGAGACCTCGGCGATGTAGGCCGGGCCGATGACGGAGGCCATGCCGATGGCGATGCCGCCGAGGACGCGCCAGAAGGCGAGGTCCCACAGGGCGAACGGCAGGGCGGAGCCGACGGCGCTGATCGTGAAGAGCGTCGCGGAGATCTGCATGACGCGGATGCGGCCTATCCGGTCCGCGAGCCGGCCCGCGGTGGCGGCGCCGATCGCGCAGCCGATGAGGGCGATGGCGATGACCTGGGCCAGGGCTGCGGAGCCGATGTCGTACTTCCCGCGAATGCCCTCGACGGCACCGTTGATCACGGAGCTGTCGTAGCCGAAGAGAAAGCCACCCATGGCCGCGGCCGCGGTGATGAAGATGACATGGCCGAGGTGGTCCGGCTGGGCCTTGCGGCCCTCGGACCCCTGCGCCGTCGCAGTGCTGGTCAACGTGTACTCCTGAGGCCCGGCGGCACTGCCGGGCGTGGGGGGCTGGCCCCTCAAGTGGGGCATAGGACTTGGGGACCCACCACTTGAAGGTATTAGCAACGCTGCAGACCCTATGTCTTCATTTTCTTAAGTCAATAGGTCGTAACCAAGAAGTTTCCTGCAGGCTTCCCACAGGTTGAGTTCAACACTTGAAGAGGTGAACTCGACCAAGGCCACAAACAAGATCAATGCAGCCGCTGGCTGATCACCTTGGAGACGCCGTCGCCCTGCATCGAGACGCCGTACAGGGCGTCCGCGACCTCCATCGTCCGCTTCTGGTGCGTGATCACGATCAGCTGCGAGCTCTCCTGGAGCTCCTTCATGATCCCGATCAGCCGCTGGAGGTTGGTGTCGTCGAGCGCCGCCTCCACCTCGTCCATCACGTAGAACGGGCTCGGCCGCGCCTTGAAGATCGCGACCAGCAGCGCCACGGCGGTCAGCGAGCGCTCGCCGCCCGACAGCAGCGACAGGCGCTTGACCTTCTTGCCCGGCGGGCGCGCCTCGACGTCCACGCCGGTGGCCAGCATGTCGTCGGGATCGGTGAGGACGAGCCGCCCCTCGCCCCCGGGGAAGAGGCGGGAGAAGACGCCCTCGAACTCGCGGGCCGTGTCCCTGTACGCCTCCGTGAAGACCTCCTCGACGCGCTTGTCCACGTCCTTGACGACCTGGAGGAGGTCGCTGCGGGTCTTCTTGAGGTCCTCCAGCTGCTCGGAGAGGAACTGGTGCCGCTCCTCCAGCGCCGCGAACTCCTCCAGGGCGAGCGGGTTGACCTTGCCCAGCTGCTGATAGGCGCGCTCGGCGGCCCGCAGCCGCTTCTCCTGCTCCGCGCGGACGTACGGGGCCGGGCGGTTCCTGGGGTGGTCCGGGTCCTCCGGGAGCTCCTCGCCCTCGGCCGGCGGGGACGGCGGTACGGGCTGGTCCGGCCCGTACTCGGCTACCAGGCCGGCCGGTTCGACGCCGAGCTCCTCCAGGGCCCGGGCCTCCAGCTGCTCGATGCGCAGCCGCTTCTCCGCGCCGAGCACCTCGCCCTTGTGCACCGAGTCGGTGAGCTTGTCCAGCTCCCCCTTCAGCTCGCGGCCGCGGTTGCGCTCGGCCGCGAGCTCCCGCTCGCGGGCGGTCCTGGCCTCCTCCGCGTGGCGCCGCTCCTCGTCGGCGCGCACGAGGGAGGCCTCGACGTGCGCGAGGAGCTGCCGGGCTCCGGCCGCGACGGCCGCGGCGACCCGGGCCTCGTGCTGCAGCCTGAGGCGGCGCTGCTCCGCGCGGGCCCGGGCCTCGCGCTCGGCGCGGGCCGCACGGTCCAGGCCGTCCGCCCGGCCCGCGAGCGCCTTGACGCGCTCCTCGTGCGTACGGACCTGGAGCCGCGCCTCCATCTCGGTCTGCCGGGCGTTGGCGCCGTCGGCGGCGAGCCGGTCCCGTACGGAGGTGTCGGGTTCGCCCGCGCCCTCGCCCGGGGCGGCCTCTTCGGCGGCGGCGAGGCGTTCAGCCAGTTCCTCGGCCTCCTCGCCGGCCCGTGCGAGGGCCTCCTCGGCGCGGGCCACGGCCGCGGCCGTCCGGCCGGCCTCGTCGGCCGCGGCGCGCGCCTGCCCGGCGAGCCGCCCGAGGGCCTGGGCGACCTGGGACTTCTCCCGGTCGGCGGCGGTGCGCAGGGAGGCCAGCTCCTCCACGCGGGCGGCGCACTCGGCGCGCCGGGCGGCCGCGTCGTGCTGGGCAATCTGCAGGACGGCGCAGCGCGCGTCCAGGTCGGCCAGTTCGGCGGTGGCCTCGTCGACGGCCGCCTGGACCTCCAGGAGACTCGGGGCGCCGCCGGAGCCGCCCTGGGCGAAGTGGGCCCCAAGGAGATCGCCTTCGGCGGTCACGGCGACGGCCCCGGGGCGTTCCGCGACCAGTTCCTCGGCGTCTTCCAGCGTCGCGACGACCACGACGTCGCGCAGCAGCGCACGGACCGCGTCGAGGACGGGGGCGGGGCCGCCGACGAGTTCGAGGG
>NZ_JBPQTW010000350.1:0-4099 GCF_051386535.1 Streptomyces sp. URMC 127 | reverse complement strand
GCGGAGGCAGCAGCACGCAGCCGTCGTCGAAGCCCCCGACGACGCCGTCCTCGCCCTCCGTGCCGTCCTCCCCGTCCGGCGTTCGGTTAGGAAGAGGCGCCGCGCCTCAGAAGAGCCGCAGCTTGTCGTCCTCGATGCCGCGCAGCGCGTCGTAGTCCAGGACGACGCAGCCGATGCCGCGGTCCGTCGCCAGCACGCGCGCCTGGGGCTTGATCTCCTGCGCGGCGAAGACGCCGCGCACGGGCGCCAGGTGCGGGTCGCGGTTGAGGAGCTCCAGGTAGCGTGTGAGCTGCTCCACACCGTCGATCTCGCCACGTCGTTTGATCTCCACGGCCACCGTCGCGCCGTCGGCGTCGCGGCACAGGATGTCGACCGGGCCGATCGCCGTGGGGTACTCGCGGCGGATCAGGGAGTAGCCCTCGCCGAGCGTCTCGATGCGGTCCGCGAGGAGCTCCTGGAGGTGCGCTTCCACGCCGTCCTTGATGAGCCCGGGGTCCACGCCGAGCTCGTGGGAGGAGTCGTGCAGGACCTCCTCCATCGTGATGATCAGCTTCTCGCCCGCCTTGTTGACCACGGTCCACACGCTCCCGTCGCCCTCCTTGAGGGTGCACGGCGGGGACATCCAGTTGAGCGGTTTGTAGGCGCGGTCGTCCGCATGGATCGAGACGCTGCCGTCCGCCTTGACGAGGATCAGCCGCGGGGCGGAGGGGAGGTGGGCGGTGAGCCGGCCCGCGTAGTCCACGGAGCAACGGGCGATGACGAGACGCATGGTGCGCAACGCTACTCGACTCCTGCCCCCCGGCGCGATTCGCCCCTGATGGGCCCCTTCGGCGTTGGCTGGTTGTCGGTGCGTTCTCCTGGTGCGCCCGCAGTGGCCGAATTACCGTTGAAGCGGGCGGTCGCCGTACGGGCACGGGGCGTCGTCGTCCGCTCGCCCATCCCTGAGACCCCGCTCGCGGGGTCGCGAGAGGAGAACCCATGTCGCTCGACGTCTCACCGGCCCTCCTCGAACAGGCCGAGCGAGGCGAGGTCGACGAAGCGGAATTCGTCGACTGCGTCCGGACCTCCCTGCCGTACGCGTGGGAGATGATCAGCTCCCTCGTGGCCCGGCTCAGGACCGACGGTGGCGATCTCGCCGACAACCGGACGCCTCCGCCGGACGAGCAGGCCCGCGGCCAGCTGCTGCGCGCGCTGGCCAGTGACGCCATCCGCGGTGCGCTGGAGCGGCACTTCGGAGTGCGGCTGGCCTTCCAGAACTGCCACCGGGTGGCGGTCTTCCCGCTCGACCCGGCGGCGGACGAGCGCTTCGCCCGCTTCACGTCCATCCGGGGCCAGTTGCTGAACCAGTCCCCGGAGCTCCGGGACTGCTGACGCACTCGTGCTGCCGCTCCGCACGCGGGAGGTGTCGACTGAGATGCGGGAGCGGCAGCAGCCCCGGGGCGGCAGGGGCTGGGGAGGACGGAGAGCGCGGAAAGAGACCGGGGAGCGACCGGAGAGCGGCCGGAGAGAGGGGACGGGCGGCGGGCTCAGCCGATCAGCGGCACCACTTCGCTGCCGAGCCGGCGGAGGTTCTCCTCGGTGGCGGCGAGGTCCCCGGAGCCCTCGGCGAGCAGCGCGAAGCGCGTGATGCCCGTGCGCTCCGCGGTGGCCGCGAGGCGGTCGGCGCACAACTGCGGCGGGCCCACGGGGTGGAGCTCGCACAGCAGCCGGGTGTACTCCACGGGATCGCGCATCGGGCGGGCCCGCCCGTCGACCGTCACATGGGCGGACAGCCCCTGGTGCAGCCAGCCCGGCATGGCCTTGGTGAGCGTCTCGGCGGCCTCCTGGCGCCGGTCCCCGACCTGCACGACGCCGGCCGCCACGTGACCCGCCGCGGCCACCTCTTCGGGTGAACGCCCGGCCTCCAGCGAGCACTTGCGCCACAGGGCGACCATCTCCGCCTTCTCCGCGTCCCCGCTGTGCATCCCGAGCAGCATGGGCAGCCCCTGGGCGGCCGCGAGGCGGACGCTCGACGGCGAGGTGCAGGCCACGACGACGGGCGGGCCGGAACGATCCTCCAGGTCGTCGGGGCGGGGGACGACCGGCACCGCGCGGAAGCGGAACCGCGGCCCGTCGGCGCCCACGCGGGGCTCGCGCAGCCACCGCATCAGCAGCGCCAGGGACTCCGGGAAACCCTCCTCGTACGCCGCCACACCGGAGTTGAAGACTTCCAGGTCCACCCAGGGGCCGCCGCGGCCCACCCCGAGGGTGAACCGGCCCTCCGAGGCGAGGTGCAGCATCGCGGCCTGCTCGCCGAGGGCCACCGGGTGGACCGTGGGCAGCACGCTGACCGCGGTGCCGACCCGGATCCGGCGGGTGCGGCCGAGGGCCAGCGCCGCGAGGGTGACGGCCGACGGGCAGACCCCGTACGGCACGAAGTGGTGCTCGGCGAACCAGACCGCATCCAGCCCCGCCTCCTCGGCGACCACTGCCGTCCGCACGGCCCGGTGCAGGGCCTCGGTGTGCCCCTGGCCCGGGAACTGGGCGGCCAGGACGAATGCTCCAACGCGCATCGCTCTTGCTCCTCCTAGCGACCGACGCGGCATCCCCCACCGAAATAACGGCTGACACGTGCCATGGGCACGGCTCCGCGTGAAGTTTTCATGATGATCGGGAGAGCGTTCCGGCGCCGGGGCCGGCCGGACGGCTGCCCGGCGCGGTGACTGCGGCGCGTAGGCTGGTCACGGCCCGTAGCTCCCCAGACCATTCGAGGTGCCCCGTGTCTCCGCGCCGAAACCGCCCGCGAGGCGGCGCAGACAAGCAGTCCGACCTTCCGCGCGGAGAGGGCGGCGACCGTTACGGCCTGGAGCGCACGGAGGACTGGCAGGGCGAGGAGTGGGCGGTGCGCACGATCGGCGGGGGCGCGGCCACGAAGCACTACCGCTGCCCCGGCTGCGACCAGGAGATCCCGCCGGGCGTACCGCACTTGGTGGCCTGGCCCCAGTACGGGGCGGGCGTCGAGGACCGGCGGCACTGGCACAAGTCCTGCTGGAACGCGCGGGACCGCCGGAGCGCGAGGCTCCAGCGGTCCCGTAACGCACCGCGCTATTGAGTTGAGTTGCCGGCCCGGCCCGGCCGGCCGGCCGCGCGCCGCCGCCAGGCGCTACGCGTCGCGCTTGAGCAGGGCGGCGAAGGCGCCGCCGAGGGCGGCGGCCGCGGCGATCGCCATGACCCACAGCGGGTCCCAGCCGGTCAGGCTGGCGCTGGAGTCGTCGCCGGAGACGCCGTAGAAGACCGACAGCATCATCGGGATCGAGTACTCGAACAGGACCTCGCGGACCTTCATCAGGCTCTCGGTGAACATGAACATCCCGACGACCAGCGGCAGCAGGACGACGCCGAGCATCACCGTGATCGCGCCCGCGGAGTGGCGCAGCAGCGTGCCCACGCCGAGCGAGACCAGGCCGAGGAGGCCGACGAACAGACTCGTGCCGACCGTGCACTTGAGCCACTCGCTGCCGCCGGCCGCGAACTCCGCCTGGTCGTCCAGCAGGGCGACGTCGGCCATGCCCACCACCACGGTGGAGACCAGGGTGACGGCGAAGCTCAGCGCGAAGAAGACGATCGCCTTCGCCGCCAGCACGCGGGCCCGGTCCGGGCAGGCCGTCAGCGTCGTGCGGATCAGGCCCGTGCCGTACTCGGTGGAGATCGTCAGCACGCCGAGCGTGAGGACGCAGATCATGCCGAGCATCAGGCTGAAGAAGCCGGCGGCGAGCGGCGTGGTGCCGTTCATCGTGCTGCCGGTGCCGTTGACGGCCATCGCGATCAGCAGGCCTATGCCGACGACTATCGCCACCATGACGCCGAGCGTCCAGACCGTGGAGCGCACCGAACGGATCTTGGTCCACTCGGCCGCGACGGCGTCCATGAGCGTCGCCTTGCGCACCGGGATCGGCGAGACGTAGCCGGCGGGGCCGGGGGCGCCGGCCGCGGGCGCGGTGCCGGGCCAGTAGCCGGGCGCGGCGTGCGGAGGGGCCTGCGGGGCGGTCTGCGGAGCCGCCGGGTGGGCCGCCTGGGGCTGGGGGGTGGTCATCGGGCGTCCTCGCTGTCGCGCTTGGTG
>NZ_JBPQTW010000349.1:0-4117 GCF_051386535.1 Streptomyces sp. URMC 127 | reverse complement strand
GCCGGCGCCGGTGTTGTGCGGCGCCGGCCGACGGAGCCCCCAGGAAGGCAGAGAAGGAAGCTCACTGCAAAAAAGGGGAAACCATGACAGCGACGACCGACGGAAGCACCGGGGCCCTGCCGCCCCGCGCTGCCGCGGCCACCGACAGCACCACAGCACGATCCCCGCTCGCGGAGGCAGGGCCGTCCGGCGCCCTCGCCGCCGCCGAGCGGGCCACGGCCCGCGCGGCCGACCACCTCCTCGCCCGCCAGAACGAGCAGGGGTGGTGGAAGGGCGACCTGGAGACCAACGTCACCATGGACGCCGAAGACCTGCTGCTCCGTCAGTTCCTGGGCGTGCGGGACGAGGAGACCACCCGCGCCGCCGCCCTGTACATCCGCTCCGAGCAGCGCCCGGACGGCACCTGGGCCACCTTCCTCGGCGGGCCCGGCGAGCTCTCCACGACGATCGAGGCCTATGTCGCCCTGCGGCTCGCCGGCGACGACCCCGGCGCCCCGCACATGGCCGCCGCCTCCGCGTGGGTCCGCGAGCAGGGCGGCATCGCCGCCTCCCGGGTCTTCACCCGCATCTGGCTCGCCCTCTTCGGCTGGTGGCGGTGGGAGGACCTCCCCGAACTGCCCCCCGAGATCATGTTCCTGCCGAAGTGGTTCCCCCTGAACCTCTACGACTTCGGCCAGTGGGCCCGGCAGACCATCGTGCCGCTCACCGTGGTCTCCGCGAAGCGGCCCGTGCGCCCCGCGCCGTTCCCGCTCGACGAGCTGCACACCGACCCGGCCCGGCCCAGCCCGCCGCGCCCGCTCGCTCCGGCCGCAAGCTGGGACGGCGCCTTCCAGCGCCTCGACAAGGCCCTGCACCACTACCGCCGCTTCCCCTTGCGCCGCCTGCGCCGCCTCGCGCTGGACCAGGCCGCCCGCTGGATCATCGAGCGCCAGGAGAACGACGGCTGCTGGGGCGGCATCCAGCCCCCCGCCGTCTACTCGATCATCGCGCTCCACCTCCTGGGCTACGACCTGGAGCACCCCGTGCTGCGCGAGGGCCTGAAGTCGCTGGACCGTTTCGCCGTGTGGCGCGAGGACGGCAGCCGCATGATCGAGGCGTGCCAGTCCCCGGTGTGGGACACCTGCCTGGCCACGATCGCCCTCGCGGACGCCGGCGTGGCGCCCGACCACCCGGCGCTCGTCAAGGCCGCCGACTGGATGCTGGCCGAGCAGATCGACCGCACCGGCGACTGGGCGGTGCGCCGCCCCGGGCTGCCCCCCGGCGGCTGGGCCTTCGAGTTCCACAACGACACCTACCCCGACATCGACGACACGGCCGAGGTCGTGCTGGCCCTGAAGAGGGTCCGCCACCCCGACCCGGCGCGCGTCGAGAAGGCCGTGCGGCGGGCCGCCCGCTGGAACCTGGGCATGCAGTCGAAGAACGGCGCCTGGGGCGCCTTCGACGCCGACAACACCAGCACGCTGCCCAACCGGCTGCCGTTCTGCGACTTCGGCGAGGTCGTCGACCCGCCGTCCGCCGACGTCACCGCGCACGTCGTGGAGATGCTCGCCTTCCTCGGCGAGCGGCACGACCCGCGCACCCGGCGCGGCGTCGAGTGGCTGCTGGGCGAGCAGGAGGAGAGCGGCGCCTGGTTCGGCCGCTGGGGCGTCAACTACGTCTACGGCACGGGTTCGGTGGTCCCCGCCCTCGTCGCGGCCGGCATCCCCGCCTCGCACCCGGCGATCCGCCGCGCGGTGCGCTGGCTTGCCAGCGTGCAGAACGACGACGGCGGCTGGGGCGAGGACCTGCGCTCGTACCGCGACCCCGAGTGGATCGGGCGCGGCACCTCCACCGCCTCCCAGACGGCGTGGGCGCTGATGGCCCTGCTCGCCGCCGGCGAGCGGGAGGGCAAGGCCGTCGAGCGGGGCGTGGCCTGGCTGGTGGACACCCAGCGCCCGGACGGCTCCTGGGACGAGCCGCACTTCACCGGCACGGGCTTCCCCTGGGACTTCTCCATCAACTACCACCTCTACCGCCAGGTCTTCCCCCTGACGGCCCTGGGCCGCTACGTGCACGGGGAGCTGTTCACCCCCGACCGCCTGGAGGCGTGATGTCGTACGGCACGGGCGACTCCGGCCCCGCACCGCTGCTGGTCGCCTGCGCGCTCGGCATCGAGCGCCTCGCGCTGCGCGGGGGCGGCCCCGGCGAGGCGGCCGGGCCCGTGACCGTGCTGCGGACCGGCATGGGGCCGCAGGCCGCGGACCATGCCGTCACCCGTGCCCTGGCCGGCCCGGCGATGCGCGAGGCCGCGGTCGTCGCCACGGGCTTCTGCGCCGGCCTGGCGCCGGGGATGCACCCCGGTGACCTGGTCGTCGCCGACGAGACCCGGGACGGTGCGGGCCGCACCGAGTGCTCGGGCGTCGAGCTGCTCGCCAAGGAGCTCGCGCGCGCCGTGCCCCGGCGCGTCATCCACACCGGCCCCCTCACCGGCTCGGACCACGTCGTGCGCGGCGCGGAGCGGGCCGCCCTGCACGCCGCGGGGGCGCTCGCGGTGGACATGGAGTCCGCGGCCACGCTCCGCAGCGCCGTGCGGGCGGGCCCGCGCCCCGTTGCGGCCGTCCGGGTGGTCGTGGACGCTCCTGAACACGAACTCGTCCGGATCGGGACGTTGCGCGGTGGAATATCGGCTTTCCGGGTCCTGCGCACCGTCCTCCCGGCTTTTATCGAATGGCACCGTTCTTTACTGCTCCCCAGGAGGTGAGCCAGATGGCCATGCCACTCCGCCAGTCCATCCGGGTGGGAACGTATCTCTTTGAACAGAAGCTCAGGAAGCGCGAGAAGTTCCCGCTGATCGTCGAGCTGGAACCGCTTTTCGCGTGCAACCTCAAGTGCGAGGGCTGCGGCAAGATCCAGCATCCGGCCGGGGTGCTCAAGCAGCGCATGCCGGTGGCCCAGGCCGTCGGCGCCGTGCTGGAGTCCGGGGCGCCCATGGTCTCCATCGCGGGCGGCGAGCCCTTGATGCACCCGCAGATCGACGAGATCGTGCGGCAGCTCGTGGCCAAGCGGAAGTATGTCTTCCTCTGCACCAACGCGATGCTCCTGCGCAAGAAGATGGACAAGTTCACCCCGTCCCCCTATTTCGCGTTCGCGGTGCACATCGACGGGCTGCGCGAGCGGCACGACGAGTCCGTGGCGAAGGAGGGCGTCTTCGACGAGGCGGTGGCGGCGATCAAGGAGGCCAAGCGGCGCGGCTTCCGGGTCACCACCAATTCGACCTTCTTCAACACCGACACCCCGCAGACCATCATCGAGGTGCTCAACTTCCTCAATGACGACCTGCAGGTCGACGAGATGATGATCTCGCCCGCCTATGCCTACGAAAAGGCCCCCGACCAGGACCACTTCCTGGGCGTCGAGCAGACCCGGGAGCTGTTCAAGAAGGCGTTCTCCGGCGGGAACCGGGCGCGCTGGCGGCTCAACCACAGCCCGCTCTTCCTGGACTTCCTGGAGGGCAAGGTCGACTTCCCCTGCACCGCCTGGGCGATCCCCAACTACTCCCTCTTCGGGTGGCAGCGCCCCTGCTATCTGATGAGCGACGGCTACGTCCCCACGTACCGTCAGCTGATCGAGGAGACCGACTGGGACAAGTACGGCCGCGGCAAGGACCCGCGCTGCGACAACTGCATGGCCCACTGCGGATACGAGCCGACGGCCGTCCTCGCCACCATGGGATCGCTGAAGGAGTCGATCCGCGCGGCCCGCGAGAGCGTCGCCGGGAACCGGAGCTGACGGCCGTGACCGCCACTTCCGCGGGACCGGTGTCCCTCGGCCTCCCCGGTGTGCCGGCCCGCCCGCTCGCGGTGCGCCGCCCTTCGCGGCGCATCATGGTCGGGCCGGTCGCCGTGGGCGGTGACGCACCCGTCTCGGTGCAGTCGATGACCACGACGGTCACGGCCGACATCGGTGCCACCCTGCAGCAGATCGCCGAGCTCACCGCGGCGGGCTGCCAGATCGTACGGGTGGCGTGCCCCTCCCAGGACGACGCGGACGCGCTGCCGGTGATCGCGAAGAAGTCGCAGATCCCGGTGATCGCGGACATCCACTTCCAGCCGAAGTACGTGTTCGCCGCCATCGACGC
>NZ_JBPQTW010000348.1:0-4122 GCF_051386535.1 Streptomyces sp. URMC 127 | reverse complement strand
CCCTTCGGGGGCGGGAGGTGGGTGGTTGCTGCGTACGGGCGCAGCAGGCCGCCTGGCGGCCGCCGGTTCAGCCGGCCCGCGCGGCCGGCCCGGTGGCGGTCACGCCCGCCCCGGCGCGCCGGCCAGCGCACCCGCATTGCTGTCCGCAAGGACGTCCGTACGGCCGAGGACCAGCGAGTCGCAGATCTCGCCCGAGCGGATCGCGAGCGTGGAGAGCAGCGTCGACGTGATGCCGTGGGTGTGCTCGGTGCCGCCGCCCTGGAGGTAGATGCCGGCGCGGACGCGCCCGGTGGTCAGGACGCGGTGGTCGCGGTCGATGCGCAGCCGCCCCTGCTCGTCCGTCAGGCACTCCGCGGCCAGGTCGCCGAGCAGCTCGGCCGGATCGGCGGGCCGGTAGCCGGTGGCGAGGACGACGGCGTCGCAGTCGAGGACGAGCTCCTCGCCCGTGGCGAGGGAGCGGATCACGGCCCGCGCCCCGCCGCCCGGGATGTCCTCGACGGCGGTGAGGCGGCTGGTGTTGAGGATGCGCAGCCGCTCGCGCCCCTGGACCTTCTCCTGGTACGCGGTGCGGTAGAGCGCTTCGATCAGCTCTCCGTCGACGACCGAGTAGTTGGTGTTGGCGTGGTAGCCGAGGAGGGCCTGCTTGACGTCCTCGGGCGCGTCGTAGAAGTGGTCGACGGCGGCGGGGTCGAAGATGCGGTTGGCGTAGGGGCTGTCGTCGGCGGGGCTGTAGCCGTAGCGCGAGAAGACGGCGCAGACCTCGGCGCCGGGGAAGGTGCGGTGGAGGTATTCGGCGCTCTCGGCGGCGGACTGGCCCGCGCCGACGACGACGAAGCGGCGGTGCGGCGTGGCGGTGAGCCCGGCCGCGCGGAAGAGCAGGTCGCGGTTGTGCCACACGTGCGGGCCGGCGGTGACGCCGTCGGGCAGGCGCGGGGTGAGGCCGGTGCCGAGGACGACGTTGCGCGTGCGGCGGACGCTCTCGTCGGCGGGGCCGTGCGCGGCGCGGGAGACGACGTCCAGGTGGTCGATGACGCCGTCGGCGTCCCGCACGGGGTGCAGCGCGACGGCGGCCCGGCCGTAGTCGACGGCGGAGGCGAACTCGGCGGCGCACCAGCTGAGGTAGTCGTGGAACTCGACGCGCGTGGGGAAGAACGTCTTCTGGTTGATGAAGTCGGCGAGCCGGCCGCGCTCCTGCAGGTAGTGCAGGAAGGAGAAGCGGCTGCCGGGGTCCCGCTGGGTGACGAGGTCCTTGAGGAAGGACACCTGCATGGTCGCGCCCTCGATGAGCATGCCGCGGTGCCAGCCGAAGCGCTCCTGGCGCTCCAGGAATCCTGCGCGGAGCTCGCTGCCGGGGTTGCGGCGGTTGTGGTCGTCGATCGCGATGGCGAGGGCGAGGTTGGCGGGGCCGAAGCCTATGCCGACGAGGTCCTCGATGGGGCCGCACCCCGTGTGTGCGGAGTCCCCGCGCCGTACCGACATGCTCATCCTTTCGTTGGCTGCTCTTCCCGCGACGCCGTACCGGCGTGACCCGCCGTGCGGAACCCGCTGTGCAGGACCCGTTGTGCAGGTCAGGGGGCGTGGAGGGGGCAACCCAAGAACGTGAATGCTTAGGTTAGCCTAACCTAACTTTCAGGCCAGGTGGACTGTCAAGCTCCGTCTGTTCCGTCTGCTCCGGCTGCTCCATCGCTCCCGGCGGCGTCCAGCACGCGCGGCAACGCGCGGACAAAGGCGTCCACTTGCTCCTCACCGAGGACGAGCGGGGGCGCGAGCCGCAGCACGTCCGGGACCGCCGCGTTCACCAGGAACCCCGCCTCCAGCGCGGCCCGCTGCACCCGTGCGGCCACCGGCGCGGTGAGCACCACGCCCAGCAGCAGGCCCGCTCCGCGCACTTCGCGCAGCAGCGGATGGCCCGTGCCCTCGATGCCGGCCCGCAACCGCTCCCCCACGCGCCGCACGTGCCCCAGCAGGCCGTCGGCCTCGATCGTCGCGAGGACGGCCAGGGCAGCCGCGCAGGCCACCGGGTTGCCGCCGAACGTGGAACCGTGCTGACCGGGCGTCAGCAGCCCGGCAGCGCGCCCGAAGGCCACGGTGGCCCCAATGGGCAGGCCGCCGCCGAGGCCCTTCGCGAGGGTCACGACGTCCGGTTCCACCCCCGCGGCCTCGTGGGCGAACCAGTGCCCGGTCCGCCCGATCCCCGTCTGGACCTCGTCCAGGACGAGCAGCGCCCCGGCGGCCGCGGTGGCCTCCCGGGCCGCCCGCAGATAGCCCGGTGGGGCGGGCACCACGCCGTTCTCGCCCTGTACGGGCTCCAGGAACACCGCCGCCGTCCGCTCGTCCACCGCGGCCCGCAGCGCCTGCACGTCCCCGTACGGCACGTGCGTCACCTCGCCGGGCAGGGGCAGGAAGGGATCCTGCTTGGCGGGCTGGCCGGTCAGCGCCAGCGCGCCCATCGTGCGGCCGTGGAAACCGCCGGCCGCGGCGACCATCCGGGTGCGCCCGGTCCGGCGCGCGATCTTGAACGCCGCTTCGACGGCCTCCGCGCCCGAGTTGGAGAAGAACACCCGGCCCTCCCGGCCGGCCAGCTCCAGCAGCCGCTCGGCCAGCCGTACGGGCGGCTCGGCCGCGTACAGGTTGGACACGTGCCCGAGGGCGGCGATCTGGCCGGACACCGCCCGGACGACCGCCGGGTGCCCGTGGCCGAGGGCGTTGACGGCGATCCCGCCGACGAGATCGAGGTACGTCCGGCCGTCCGCGTCCCGGACCGTCGCCCCTTCGCCGCGTACCAGCGCCAGCGGGGGCGTGCCGTACGTGTCCATCAAGGCGCCACGCCACCGTTGCGTCAGCGCGGCGCCCCGCCCGGCCGGACACGGGTTGTCCTGCCGCTCGCTCACGCGGGCACCTGCTCCCGGATCGCGGCCGGGTCCGGGACGACGGCGGTGCCGGTGCCCTCGCCCGTGAAGACCTCCAGCAGCAGGGAGTGCGGCACCCGGCCGTCCAGGACGTGCGCCGCGCCCACGCCCCCGCGGACCGCCCGCAGACAGCCCTCCATCTTCGGCACCATGCCGCTCGCCAAGTCGGGCAGCAACGCCTTCAGTTGACTGACCGTCAGGCTGCGGATGACGTCCGTGCTGTGCGGCCAGTCCGCGTACAGACCCTCCACGTCGGTGAGGACGATCAGCTTCTCGGCTCGCAGCGCCTCGGCGAGGGCGGCGGCGGCCAGATCGGCGTTGATGTTGTAGACCTCGCCGCCGGCGCCGCGCGCGACGGGCGAGACGACGGGGATGCGGCCGCAGCCGAGCAGGGCCTCCAGGGTCTCCGGGTCCACGTCCACGATGTCGCCGACCAGCCCGATGTCCACGGGCTCGCCGTCCACCTCGGCCATCCGCCGGACGGCGGTCATGGTGTGGGCGTCCTCGCCGGTCATCCCGACAGCAAACGGGCCGTGACGGTTGATCAGACCCACGAGTTCGCGCTGCACCTGCCCGGCGAGGACCATGCGGACGACGTCCATGGCCTCCGGGGTGGTCACGCGCAGGCCGGCCTTGAACTCCGAGGCGATGCCCAGCCGGTCGAGGTGCGCGCTGATCTGCGGGCCGCCGCCGTGCACGACGACGGGGCGCAGCCCCGCGTACCGCAGGCAGACGACGTCCTGGGCGAAGGCGGCTTTGAGCTGGTCGTCGACCATGGCGTTGCCGCCGAACTTGATGACGACGGTCTTGCCGTGGAAGCGCCGGAGCCAGGGCAGCGCTTCGAGGACGGTACGGGCTTTGGTGGTCATGAGGAGTAAGCGCTGTTCTCGTGGACGTAGTCGGCGGTGAGGTCGTTGGTGCGGACGGTCGCCGTGGCGTCGCCGGCCGCGAGGTCGGCGACGATGTGCACCTCGCGGGGGCGCATGTCGACGAGGTCGCGGTCGTCGCCGACGGAGCCGTTGCGGCACACCCGGACATCGTTGATCGCCACGTTGAGCCGGTCCGGATCGAACGCCGCGGACGTCGTACCGATCGCGGACAGCACACGGCCCCAGTTCGGATCCTCACCGTGCAGAGCACACTTGAGGAGGTTGTTACGGGCGATGGACCGCCCGACCTCGACGGCGTCGTCCTCGCTGGCCGCGTTGATCAC
>NZ_JBPQTW010000347.1:0-4149 GCF_051386535.1 Streptomyces sp. URMC 127 | reverse complement strand
GGCCGCCCGCGACGATGCGGAGGTAGCCGGGGCCGATCTGCGACATCTGGCCGGCGCCGTCGAGGGTGGCCGTGAAGGTGAGGCGCTGGATGTGCGGGGGGATCTGGTCGAGCGTGACGCGGAAGGACTCCGTGTCCCCGGCCTGCGCGCCGAGCTGCTGGATGGCGCCCTCGGGCGACTTGGGCTGGTTGAAGAAGACGAAGTACCGGTCGTCCGAGAGCCGCTCCGCGGCGTCGAGGCCGAAGCAGCTGATGTCGAAGGTCAGGCCGGGACCCGCGATCTGCACTCCCACGTACAGATCGGTCCCCGCCGTCAGGTCACTGATCTTGGCCTTGTGGCCGCGCTGGAATTCCCTGGCCATGCGTAACGACCGTCCCCCATCCGAACGTGCGATGAAAAGGTGTGATGAATACGTTGCGCCAGGCTAACGGCTGAGGGCTGGATCATCCGACTCAGGACCGGCCGTGTCCCCTGCGGGAGACGCGCGGGCGCCGGGCCCGGTTCACTCGCTTCTCACTCGCTGCGCGCCGCGGGGAGGTGGGGCAGCCGGTCGGCGGCCACCACGCCCTCCAGATAGCCGCGGGCGCGCTCGGTGCGGGGGTAGGCGTCGAGGAGCCGCCAGAAGCCGGGGCCGTGGCCGGGGACGAGCAGGTGCGCCAGCTCGTGCAGGAGGACGTAGTCGAGGACGTACTCCGGCATGCCCTGCAGCCGGTGCGAGAGGCGGATGCTGCCTTCGGCGGGGGTGCACGAGCCCCAGCGGGTGTTCTGGTTGGTGACCCAGCGGACGGTCGCGGGGCGGGCCCGGCCTGCCAGGTACTGCTCCGAAAGGCGGGCGGCGCGCTCGGCGAGCTCGGAGTCGCCGAGCATGCGCTTGCTCTCCTGCGCCGCGAGCTTGTCGAGCATCGTCGTGACCCAGCGCTGCTCCTCGGCCTCCGACATGCGCGCGGGGATGAGGACCACGGTGCGGTCGCCCTCCCGGTACGCGGACACCGTCCTGCGGCGGCGCGCGCTCCGCCTGACCTCGACCGCACCGGGCTCGGCACCGCGGGTGAGCGGGCCGGAAGCGCTGCGCGGTGGGCGTGCGGCACTGTGCAGAGGGTCGACGGGCACGCCCCGACGTTACCGGCTGGCGGCGTGTGAAGTCCCGCCCATCGGTCCTTGTCGGGGGCAAAGACCCCACGGGAACAGCGTTCGTACGACGATCACACCAGGCCTGTGGACAACTTCTCACGGCGGCGGCGCGGGAGGTCCATGCTGGGGGCCGATCAAGGGGGAAGCATGCAGAAGACCGCACAGCGCGTGAGCCGTAAGCAATACGCCCAGCACGCGCAATCCGATGAATCTACGCAATCCGCGCAATCTGCGCATCCGATGCTCAAGCCCGCGCTGCGCCGCAGCTGGCGCAACCGGGACACCGTGCAGTTCGGGGTGGCCCCGGCGCATGCGGTGACGGTGGGGCCGGTGGATACGGCGACGGGCAGCTTCCTCGGCCTGCTCGACGGCACGCGCGGCATGCCGCTGCTGCGCGAGGAGGCCAGGGCCGCGGGCCTGCGCGAGACGGGGGCGGCGCTGGAGCGGCTGCGGCCCGACCTGGCCTCGCTGTCCGTGCTGCACCCGGGCCCGGGCGAGGCGATGCGGCTGATGGGCGCGCGGCAGGCGGTGCGGGTGCAGGTGCGGGGCGCGGGCCGGGTGGGGGCGGCCGTCGCGGCGCTGCTGTCGGCCTCGGGTGTCGGGCAGGTCGATGTGATGGACGGCGGCTGCGTGGAGCCGTGGGACGCGGGGCCGGTCGGGCTGGGCGCCGCGCGGCCCGGGGAGCGGCGGGAGGCCGCGGCGCGGCGGGCCGTGCGGGAGGCGGCGCCGGAGCCCCGGCGGCGGTCCCGCAGGAGCGGCCGGCCGGAGCCGCCGCTGGCGCTGGTGGTCCTCGCCCCGCGGGACGGCCTCGCCGCCTATGCGCCCGACCCCGGCGCCGTGGAGGAGCTCGTCCTGTCCGGCATCCCCCATATGTACGCGGGCGTCCTGGAAGCCACCGGTCTGGTGGGCCCGTTGGTGCTGCCCGGCGCGACGGCCTGTGCGGGCTGTGTCGAGCTGGGGCGGGCCGGCCGCGACCCGGCCTGGCCGCGGATGCTCGCCCAGTGGCGGTCCGGCCGCGGCTCGGGGGTACCGTCGTGCGACATGGCACTGGCCACGGTTGTGGCGGGGCTGACCGTGGCGCGGGCGCTCGCCTTCCTCGACGGTGGGTCCCCGGCGAGCGCGGGGGTGCGGCTGGAGCTGGCGCTGCCGGGTCCGGCCTGGCTCCCGCGGCCCGTCGAGCCGCATCCGCGGTGCCCCTGCGGCGCGGCGCGGTCCCCGGAAGCCGGGTGTGCCGCGGCCACGGGGTCACCGCACGGGACAATGAGCAGGTAACCGCCGTCCGCGGCGTGGCTGTTCAGCTCAGCTAGTTGGAGGGGCGAATGTCTGATCTACCCCGCAAGGCGGTCACGCGTACCGCCAAGTTGGCCGCTTTGCCACTGGGGTTCGCGGGGCGCACGGCCCTGGGGCTCGGCAAGCGCATCGGGGGCCGGCCGGCGGAGCTGATCGCGACGGAGCTGCAGCAGCGCACTGCAGAGCAGCTCTTCGCGACGCTCGGGCAGCTCAAGGGGGGTGCGATGAAGCTGGGTCAGGCGCTCTCCGTGTTCGAGTCGGCCCTTCCCGAGCAGGTCGCCGGGCCGTACCGGGCCGCGCTGACCAAGCTTCAGGAAGCGGCCCCGCCGATGCCGGTGAAGACGGTGCACGCGGCGCTGGCCGAGCGGCTCGGCGAGGACTGGCGGGAGCTGTTCGAGGAGTTCGACGACCGGCCGGCGGCGGCCGCCTCGATCGGGCAGGTGCACCGGGCGGTCTGGCACGACGGCCGGAAGGTCGCCGTGAAGGTGCAGTATCCCGGCGCGGGCGAGGCGTTGCTGTCGGATCTGACCCAGCTGGGGCGGTTCGCGAGACTGCTGGGGCCGCTGGTTCCGGGCATGGACATCAAGCCGCTGATCACGGAGTTGCGGGACCGGGTCTCCGAGGAGCTGGACTACGCCCTGGAGGCCCGGGCGCAGCGTGCGCACGCCGAGGAGTTCGCGGGCGATCCGGACGTGGTCGTCCCCGAGGTGGTGCACCAGGGCGATCAGGTGCTGGTCACGGAGTGGCTGGAGGGGCTGCCGCTGTCGGAGGTGATAGCGGAGGGCACCCAGGAGCAGCGGGACCGGGCCGGGCAGCTGCTGGCGCGCTTCCTCTTCTCGGGCGCGGCGCGCACGGGCCTGCTGCACGCCGACCCGCACCCTGGCAACTTCCGGCTGCTGACCGGGGACGAGCCCGGCGGCCCGCCGGAGAAGTGGCGGCTGGGCGTGCTGGACTTCGGCACGGTCGACCGGCTGCCGCAGGGCCTGCCGCCGGAGATCGGCACGGCGCTGCGGCTGACGCTGGACGGCGAGGCCGAGGCCGTGCACGAGCTGCTGCGGGACGAGGGGTTCGTCAAGCCGGAGATCGAGCTGGATCCGGGTGCCGTGCTCGACTATCTCCTGCCGATCATCGAGCCGGCGCAGGTGGCGGAGTTCACCTTCACCCGCGGCTGGATGCGCGCGCAGGCGACCCGGATCGCCGACCCCCGCTCCCCCGCGTACCAGCTGGCCCGGCAGCTCAACCTCCCGCCGGCGTATCTGCTGATACACCGCGTGACGATGAGCACGATCGGGGTGCTCTGCCAGCTGGGCGCGACCGTGCGGCTGCGGGACGAGATGGAGGCGTGGGTGCCCGGCTTCGCGGCGCCCGGCGGCGGCCCGGCCGCGGAGGGCCGGGAGACGCCGGCCTGACGGGCCGGGCGCCCGGCCTCACCACCAGGCGGAGTCGAGGCGGCCCTCGATCGATCTGATGTTGGCCCGGGCGCAGTCGTCGCAGAAGTAGCGGCGGCGGCCGTTCTCGAAGGAGCAGGTCCAGGTCGGCGGCGCACCGTCGGCGGGGGTGCCACAGCGAGCGCAGGCGATGGTCTCGTCGGTCTCGGTGGCCTCAGGGTTCAACTGCACTGATTCATGCGTCTTCTGGTCCACTCCCCAGACGATATCCCCGCGAAGGGGCCGGGAGGGCACAACGCACCCGAACGCCCCGCGGGGCCGGTCCGTGAGGAGCCGGCCC
>NZ_JBPQTW010000346.1:0-4150 GCF_051386535.1 Streptomyces sp. URMC 127 | reverse complement strand
CCCCCCCGCGCCCCCTCGCACGCCCTCGTTCCCATTCCGCATAGAGCCGACCCCACTGGGCACACGCACCCCTGATCAGGCATTGTGACCCTAGGGCTACAGCTCTGCGGGACGTTCCGGCGATACGGCCGCGGGGCCGCCCGGACGACCGGCGAGCATGGCGTTGCGAGGAGAACGAGGTGGCCGAGCGGCAGCGGGGTGACGCTCCGGAGGATCGCAAGCCGCAGTCCGACGAGGCGCGCAGCGCTTTCACGCCACCGCTCGGCGTGCCCCTCCCGCCGCCGCCCGAGGACGAGCACCCGACCTCCGAGTTCGCCGTCCCCGAGGGCATCGCGCCCGAGCCGCCCGGCGAGCCCGAAGGCTCGGCCTTCGCTCTTCCCGCGGGCGCCGTCGCGCCGGACTCCAGCATCACGCAGACCAACCTGCTGCCGGGCTACACGCCGCCCCACGGCGCGCCCAAGGTCAGTCTGACCAAGGACACGCCCTGGCAGGACCGCATGCGCACCATGCTGCGCATGCCGGTGGGGGAGCGGCCCGCGCCCGAGCGGGCCGCGAAGCAGGACGAGCCGGGGCCGCCCGTCCCGCGCGTCCTCGACCTGACCCTCCGCATCGGCGAGCTGCTGCTCGCGGGCGGCGAGGGCGCGGAGGACGTGGAGGCGGCGATGTTCGGCGTCGCGCACGCGTACGGGCTGCACCGCTGCGAGCCGACGGTCACCTTCACGCTGCTGACCGTCAGCTACCAGCCGTCCCTCGTCGACGACCCCGTCACCGCCAACCGCACGGTGCGGCGGCGCGGCACGGACTACACGCGGCTGGACGCGGTCTTCCGGCTCGTCCACGACGTCACGTCGCAGGGGCTGACGCTGGAGGAGGCGTACCGGCGTCTCGCCGAGATACGCCGCAACCGCCACCCGTACCCCGGGTGGGCGCTGACCGCGGCCTCCGGGCTGCTCGCCGGCGCGGCGAGCATGCTCGTGGGCGGCGGGCTCGTGGTGTTCCTCGCGGCCGCGGCCGGGGCGATGCTGGGCGACCGGCTGGCGTGGCTGGCGTCGGGGCGCGGGCTGCCGGAGTTCTACCAGTTCGTGGCGGCCGCGCTGCCGCCGGCGGCGATGGGGGTGGCGCTCAGCGCGCTCCACGACTACGTGGACGTCCAGGCGTCCGCGGTGATCACCGGTGGGCTGTTCGCCCTGATCCCCGGGCGGGCGCTCGTGGCGGGCGTCCAGGACGGCCTGACGGGCTACTACATCACCGCGGCGGCGCGGCTCCTGGAAGTCGGGTATCTGATCGCCGGCATCGTCTGCGGCGTGCTGATGGTCCTCTACGGGGGCGTGCACATCGGCGGGGCCACGCTGAACCCGGAGGCGGCGCTGGAGCGTGTCGAGCGGCCCGGGGTGCAGATCGTGGCGGCGATGCTGCTGTCGTTCGCCTTCGCGCTGCTGCTTCAGCAGGAACGTCACTCTGTGTGGGTGGTGACGTTGAACGGCGGGATCGCGTGGGTGGTCTACGGCGCGCTCGCCGACACCGCCGGGCTGGACCCGGTGCCGGCGACGGCGATCTCCGCGGGGCTGGTGGGCCTCTTCGGGCAGCTGCTCTCGCGCTACCGGTACGCGTCTGCGTTGCCGTACGTGACGGCGGCGATCGGGCCGCTGCTGCCGGGTAGTGCGGTGTACTTCGCGCTGCTGAACTTCGCGAAGAACGAGCTGAACACGGGGATCGCCAGTCTGACGAAGGCGGCGGCGCTCGCCCTGGCCATCGCGATCGGGGTGAACCTGGGGTCCGAGATGGCCCGCATGTTCCTCAAGGTCCCGGGGGAGGCGGCGGGGCGCCGCGCGGCGAAGCGGACGCGAGGCTTCTAGCGCAAGCCTTGCGCGGGGTGCGCGGATTTTCTCCGCCGCGACGGCGCTCGGCCCCAGCGGCCGTGTCCGGCGGTGCCGGGCCTGCCTCGGCTCGTACGGCACCGCCGGATTCCGCCGTGGTGGTTGCGCGCCGCTGCGGCGGGTGGGGTTTGGGCGGGCCAGAGCCCAGCTTCCGGGGTGGCCCGGCTGCCTCTCTCCGCCGCGACGGTGATGCGCCCCAGCGGAGGTGCCCGGCGGTGCCGGGCCTGCCTCGGCTCGTACGGCACCGCCGGTCTCCGCCGTGGTGGTTGCGCGCCGCCGCGGCGGGTGGGGTTGGCCGGGCCGGGGAACGGCGCGGGGCCGGGACCCGTACGTGGTGTACGGGCCCGGCCCCGGGCAAAGCGAGCCGCAGGCTCAGTGGTGGGCGCCGCCCGCCGCCTCAAGGCGCTTGTACGAGGCCTCGATCTCCGCCTCGGCCTCCGCGCGGCCGACCCAGTCCGCGCCCTCGACCGACTTGCCCGGCTCCAGGTCCTTGTAGACCTCGAAGAAGTGCTGGATCTCCAGGCGGTCGAACTCCGACACGTGGTGGATGTCGCGCAGGTGCTCCATGCGCGGGTCGTTCGCCGGGACGCACAGCAGCTTGTCGTCGCCGCCCGCCTCGTCGGTCATGCGGAACATGCCGATGGCGCGGCACTTGATGAGGCAGCCCGGGAAGGTCGGCTCGTCCAGGATGACGAGGGCGTCCAGCGGGTCGCCGTCCTCACCGAGGGTGTTCTCGACGAAGCCGTAGTCCGCCGGGTAGCTGGTCGAGGTGAAGAGACGGCGGTCCAGGCGGATGCGACCGGTCTCGTGGTCCACCTCGTACTTGTTCCGCGAACCCTTCGGGATCTCGATGGTGACGTCGAACTCCACGGGTGGCTCCTCCATGATCAACACATACGTCTGGTGATTAAGTGTCTCTCACGAGGGTGTGTGCTGGCGAAAGGGGCTGGTCGGTGGTGTCGGAGACCAGGTCGTGGCGGCCGCGGCTGCGGCTGCCGCTCCGGCCGCGGCTGCCCCAGCCGCCGCCGTTGCGGGGCGGATCGCCGCGGGCGCGGACCGTGCGCTTCGCCGCCGTGTCCGCGCTGGCCGGCTGCGTCGTGGCGGCCGGCGCCGTGGGCGCGGCCGGTCCCTGGGAGGGCGGCCAGCGCCGGGCCGAGCGGGCGCGGGCCGCGGCGGTCCCGGAGGCGGAGCGCGGCGGCGACGGCGGCCCCGTACGACCGGCCGCACCGCCCGTCCTCGCGGGCCTCGGCGGCCTCGGCGGCCGCCCCACGGCGCCGCTGCCCGCCCGGGACGGCCTCGCGGGCGCCCTGGAGGGACTGCTGAAGGACGCCGCGCTGGGCCCGCAGACGTCGGTGGCCGTCGTCGACGTCGCCACCGGGCAGCAGCTGTACGGGGCCGGCCAGGACACGCCGTACACCCCCGCCTCCACGATCAAGACGGCCACGGCCGCGGCGGCGCTCGCCGCGCTGGGCCCGGATCACCGGATCGATACCACCGTCGTCGCCGACGGTGACACCGTCGTGCTCGTCGGCGGCGGGGACCCGACGCTCACGGCCCGCCCCGCGAAGGAGGGCGCGCCGCCCGCCGCGAGCCTGAAGGAGCTGGCCGACGCCGCCGCCCGCGCCCTCAAGGCGCGCGGCAAGGGCCGGGTGAAGGTCGCCTACGACGCCTCCCGCTACTCCGGGCCCGCCCTGCACCCCATCGGCCCCAACGAGAACATCGCGCCCGTCAGCGCCCTGATGGTGGACGAGGGCCGGCTGGACGACTCCGACCACGGCCCCGCCGACCGTACGGCGGACCCGGCGGGGGACGCGGCGCGGAAGTTCGCCGGGATGCTGCGCGACGCGGGCGTGGACGTCGACGGGGACCCGGCGGCCGGGCGGGCCGGCGACAAGGCGGAACGTCTCGCCTCGGTCTCCTCGCCGCCGCTGTCCGCGCTCGTCGAGCGCACGCTCACCAACAGCGACAACGACATCGCCGAAGCGCTGGCCCGACAGACCGCGCTGGCCTCCGGGCAGCCGGCCGACTTCGAGGGGGCGGCCCGGGCGGTGACGGCGCGCCTGGAGAAGCTCGGCCTGCCGCTGTCCGGCGGCGCCCGGATCGCCGACGGCAGCGGGCTGGACCGGGCGGACCGCGTCTCGGCGGCGTTCCTGGCGGGGCTCCTCGCCCGGTCGGCGGATCCGGCGCGGCCGGAGCTGCGGGCCGTCCTGACGGGGCTGCCGGTGGCGGGCTTCAGCGGGACGCTCAGCGGGCGGTACGGGGCGGACGCGGGG
>NZ_JBPQTW010000345.1:0-4222 GCF_051386535.1 Streptomyces sp. URMC 127 | reverse complement strand
GCCCGCCCCCGTGCCCGCGCCGGCAGCCCCGGAAGAAGCCCCACCGCTCGCCGCAGCGACCCCCGCTCCCGCCGCGGCCGTACCGGCCCCGGCAGCGCCCGCCGTCAGGCCCGTGGCCGCCTTGGCCGAGAACCCCGCGGCGAACCAGCCGATGACCGCCACCGGCAGCAGCGCCCGCAGCCGCTGATTGACGTCCGCGACTTCCAGCGCCGCCGTACGGCACCGCGCGCAGCCCTCCAGGTGCCTGCGCAGGCCCCGCTCGGCCCGCATCCGCAGCCCGCCCCGCGCATACGCCCCGAGCCGGTCCGCATAGCGCGCGCAGTCTCCCCCGGCCGTCAGCGCCGTGCTCACATGGGCCTGCAGATACGCCTGTTTGAGGCCCTCGCGCGCCCGGTGCGCCAGCACCGCCGTCGCATTGGCCGTCAGCCCCAGCAGCGGCGCTACCTCGCTCGGCGACTCCTCCTCGACCGTGGTGTGCCACAGCACCGTCTGCCAGCGCGGCGGCAGGCTCCGGAAGGCCTGTACGGCCAGGGAGTGCTCGGCCTCCTGCATGGCCAGCACATCCGCGCCCAGGCCGAGCCCCTCACCGCCCCCCGCACCGGCCGGCAGCCGCTCGGCCGCGGCGGCGAACTCCGCGAAGTCCTCGACGAGCTGCTCCCGCTTGGCGCTCTTCCCCCACGAGGCCGCGACCCGCCGCACGGTGGTGAGCAGATAGGCGCGCACCGAGGTCTCCGGTCCGGCGCCGCTCCGCACCGCCTGCAGGGTGCTCGCGAAGACCTCATTGGTGAGGTCGTCCGCCGTGTCGCTGTCGCGGCAGCAGCTGCGGGCGTAGCGGCGGACGGCGGGGGCGTGACGGCGGTAGAGCTCCTCGTACGCGTCGCTCTCGCCGGCCCGCATGCGCGCCACCAGCTGAATGTCCGTCAGGGGAGCGTCGGCGGCGGCGTCCGTCCTCCGGTGCTTGCGCCTGCGCTGCCGCGGCACACCGGCCGTGGCACCCCCGGCCGGCTGCCCGGCCGGGGCGGAACGCCCTTCGCCGGAGGGGCGGGGCACGGGAGGTCTGTCCCCCTTCTCGCGCCCGCCCGGCTCTTCCTGCCCGTCAACACCCATAGCCCAGGCCCCTGTACATGCCGGCACACCCGAAGACCGGGACAGAGTGGCACAGAGGCGGCCGTCACCAACCCGCGATGGGCAGCAACCACTCGTCCGTGGCGACTTCCGCTGCATGGCGCACGCGATGTCACCCGAACGGGGAAGGATTTCCGGATGCGCCCGGACGGCCTACCGGAGCCGTACCGGGCGCGCCCGTCACAGGAGCGAGCCGCCGGCGAGGACTACTCGGCCGGCCGCGACCGCAGCCCCTCCAGCAGGATGTCCAGCAGCCGCGAGGACGCCGCCGCCTGCTGCACGGCATCCGGCAGCGACGGCGCGGCCGTCGCTATCACCAGCAGCACATCGGCCACCGTCACGTCGGGCCGCAGCTGGCCCGCCGCCCGCGCCCGCTCCACGAGCCGCCCGACGACCTCCAGCAGCGCCGCGGCGCCCGCGTCGTGCCGCTCGACGGCCGGGGCCGGCCGCTGCTCGACCAGCCGCAGCTCGTGCAGCTGACCGCCCGTGGCGCCCGGCTGCCGCTGCTGCGGCACGCGCGCCTCGATCTCCTCCGCCTCGACGTCGACGCCGACCCGCAGCACCTGCGGCGGCAGCAGCCGGCCCGCGCCGGACGCCACCGACGTGCGCAGGAAGCGCGAGAGAGCCGACCACGGCTCGTCCTCCTGGCCGAGCGCCGTGCGCGCCTGCTCGGTCAGCCGGGCGGTCTCCTCCTCGGCTATCCGCCGGACGAGGACGTCCTTGCTGGGGAAGCGGCGGTAGACCGTCCCCACCCCGACGCGGGCGCGGCGCGCGACATCCTCCATGGGCGCGCCGTAGCCCAGCTCACCGAAGACCTCGCGGGCCGCACGCAGTACGTGCTCGAGATTGCGCTGGGCGTCCACGCGCAACGGCGTGCTGCGGCCACCGCCCGCCTCCGACGGCGCGACAGCGGTCGACCAATGAGAGCCCTGCATATGCATATGTGTTCCCCCGGTTATGACGTCTCCCCCCGGAGACTCCCCGCCCTGACTGCCGGGGCACGTCTCTGACACCCCGACGGAGTACGAACATAGTTGAGCCCAGGTCAAGAAAGAAGGGGTAGTTCCGCACCGGGCATCCCCGATTGGAGTACATCCCCTCTCCGCACCGATTCTGCACCACCCCACAACCCCACCGCATCCGCCCTGACCTGCGCACCTGTCTCCCGAACCGGTGCGCCCCCCATGGAGGGATCAGCTCCGCCGCCGGTCATACGTTTCGCACGGCCTGTGGACAAACTCCGGCCGGGGGTGCGTCATGGGGAAGAAGCTGTGCTCACGACCCGGCAACCGGGACCCCGACGACTGAGGAGTGGCCTTGGCGAAGGAACCGGCGCGCATTCTGGTGGTCGGCGGCGGCTACGTCGGGATGTACACCGCCCTGCGCCTGCAGCGGAAGCTCAGGCGCGGCGAGGCGACCGTCATCGTGATCGACCCCGAGCCGTACATGACCTACCAGCCCTTCCTCCCCGAGGCCGCGGCCGGCTCCATCTCCCCCCGCCATGTCGTCGTCCCCCTGCGCCGCACGCTCGACAAGTGCCAGGTCGTCATCGGCGAGGTCCGCTCCATCGACCACGCCAAGCGCGCCGCCGCCATCAGCACCCTCGCCACGCACGAGGAGGGCACCGGCGCCGTCCAGGTCCGCTACGACGAGCTGATCCTCGCGCCCGGCTCCGTCTCGCGCACGCTGCCCGTCCCCGGTCTCGCCGAATACGGCATCGGCTTCAAGACCGTCGAGGAGGCCATCGGCCTGCGCAACCACGTGCTCGAACAAATGGACATCGCTTCCTCCACCCGCGACCCGGCCGTCCGCGACGCCGCCCTGACCTTCGTCTTCGTCGGCGGCGGCTACGCAGGCGTGGAGGCCCTCGCCGAGCTCGAGGACATGGCCCGCTACGCCACCCGCTACTACCACAACCTCGAACCCGAAGACCTGCGCTTTATCCTCGTCGAGGCCACCGGCCGGATCCTCCCGGAAGTGGGCGAGGACATGGGCCGTTACGCACTGCGCGAGCTGCGCGGGCGCAACATCGACGTCCGCCTCGACACCCGCCTCGACTCCTGCGCGGACCGCATCGCCGTCCTCAGCGACGGCTCGCGCTTCCCCACCCGGACCCTCGTGTGGACCGCAGGCGTCAAAGCCCACCCGGTGCTCGCCGCCACCGACCTCCCGCTCAACGGCCGCGGCCGCCTCAAGTGCACCGCGGCGCTCGGCGTGGACGGCGTGGAGCACGCCTGGGGCGCCGGCGACGCCGCGGCCGTCCCCGACCTCACCTCGGACGACCCCGCCGCCGTGTGCGCCCCCAACGCCCAGCACGCCGTCCGCCAGGCCAAGGTCCTCGCCCACAACGTGCTCGCCTCCCTGCGCGGCCGGCCGCTCAAGGACTACCGGCACAAATACGTCGGCTCCGTGGCCTCCCTGGGCCTCCACAAGGGCGTCGCCCACGTCTACGGCAGGAAGCTCAAGGGCTACCCCGCCTGGTTCATGCACCGCGCCTACCACCTCAGCCGGATCCCCACCTTCAACCGCAAGGCCCGCGTCCTCGCCGAGTGGACCCTCACCGGGCTCTTCAAACGCGAGATCGTCTCCCTCGGCTCGCTCGAGAACCCCCGGGCCGAATTCGAACTCGCCGCCGACACCGGACGTCACCCGGAAGCGAGTTGAAGCAGGTCATGGGCCCTGTGGCGGAGCCTGGAACTCCCCCGGACAGGCCGACGTCTGACGGATGTCAGTCCGGTCGGCCACACTGGTCGTGTGACCATGGGTGGGCTCGTACCTGCGAAGAGTAACAATTACGAGGATTCGGACGTTTGCTGCACTCCCACGGGGGCAGTCCCCCGCACCGCCGACCGCGGCCCCGCGCCGGGCACGCGGCCCGGCCACGCCACGTCCCCGAGCTGGTCCGGAACGACTCCACGAGGTAATCCTCAGTGAACTTCACCCGCTGGAGCGCCCGGCTCCCCGGCACACAGCGCCGAGCCGCTGCGCGCGCCGACCGCAAGGACCGCACCGCCGCCCCCGTACCGCCCGCGGCCGGCGGCTCCGTGCCCGCGGCCCGCGCCGAGGCCCCGCCCGCGGCCCCCGCACCGGACGGCCC
>NZ_JBPQTW010000344.1:0-4409 GCF_051386535.1 Streptomyces sp. URMC 127 | reverse complement strand
GGCGCGGCGGGCAGCCGGACCTCTCCCTGGGCGGAAACGCTGTAACGGACCCCGTAGTTCTGCTGCAGGGCGCGCAGGTACAGCCCGTCGGCGCTGCGCTGGAAGGCATTGGCGAACTTCTGCCCGTCACCGATCGCGAGCACCGTGTACGGCGGCACCAGCGGCCTGTTGTCCACCAGTATGGCGTCACCGGCCGCCCTGATCGCCGACAGCGCCGTCAGCCGCTGCCCGTTGACCGCGACGGCCTCCGCCCCGGACTGCCACAGGCCGTTGACGATCCGCTGCATGTCACGGTCGCGCACCCGGCCCGTGTCGGAGAAGCCGCTGCTCTCGCGCGGCCCGTTGCCCCCGCCCTGCTTCGTCTGCTTGGCGTCGTCCACGACCAGCTTGACGCCGGGGCCCTGCACCGCGGTCGCACCCGCGAGCAGCGCCACCAGGTCGGCCTTGTCCCCGCCGTGCTCCTCCAGGACGTCACGCTGCTTGCTGCCGACCGCGTCCCGCAGCGTGTCGACGTTCTTCTGCAGCGCGTCGGCCGCCGAGGTCTCCCGCTCGATGCGGTCGATGAGCTGCTGACGCTCCTTGGCCAGCGTCGGTGCCGATATCTGCGCCTGCGCCGCCCCCAGCGTCACCACCACCGCGGCCAGCAGCAGGGCGGCCGCCAGACCCAGCTTGGCCCGCAGCGGGCTGGGCAGCCGGCCGCCGCCCTCCGCCCGCCGACGGGCCGCCGCCTCGGCATAGCCGTCGTCGAGGCTGTGGTCCATCACATTGGTCAGCAGCGACATGGAGGCGTCGGGGCGCGGAGGCGGCGAGGGCGTGCTCCGATCGGGGGGCTGCTGCGACATGCCGCACATCGTCGCACGTCGGGGGCGCCGTCTCCCAATGGCCCCACCGGCGCGCCGGACGCGGGATCACTCCGGCACCGGTCCGGCCCCAAGGAGACGACGCCCGCCGGGTCCTGACCCGGCGTCCGCGGTCAGCGCCCGGCGCCGTCCACGACCGCCGACCACTCGTCGAGCAGGGCCTGCGCCGAGGCGTCGTCGGGGCCCTCGGCCCACAGGTGCGTCACCGCCTCGGCCGGGTCCGGCAGCACCATCACCCAGCGCCCGTCCGCCTCCACGACCCGCACCCCGTCGGTCGTGTCCACGTGCCGGTCCCCGGCCGCCTCGACCACGGACCGCATCACCAGCCCCTTCACGGCCCACGGCGTCGGCAGGTCACGCCGGAGCACGTGGGCGCGGGGGATACGGGCGTCTATCTGGCTGAGCGTGAGCTGAGTGCGCGCCACCAGCCCGATGAGCCGGACGAACGCCGCGGTCCCGTCGAAGACGCTGGTGGACTCGGGGACGATAAAGCCGCCGCGCCCGTCTCCGCCGAAGATCGTGGTGTCCGCGCGGCCGACCCGCGTCAGGTCGTCGGGCGAGGTCGTGGTCCACTCCACCTGGGTGCCGTGGTACGCCGCCACCTGCTCGGCGATGCGGGTGGTCGTCACCGGCAGGGCCACCCTGCCGCTGCGCCGCTCGGCGGCGACCAGGTCGAGCAGGACCAGCAGAGCGCGGTCGTCCTCCACGATCCGGCCGCGCTCGTCGACCAGGGAGATCCGCTCGCCCACCGGGTCGAACCGCACGCCGAACGCGGCCCGCGCCGAGGCCACGATCTCGCCGAGCCGCACCAGGCCGGAGCGGCGGTCGTCCGCGGTCTCGGTGGGCCGGGACTCGTCGAGCCCGGGGTTGATGGTGAACGCCTCCACCCCGAGCCGGCCGAGCAGGCTGGGCAGAACAAGGCCTGCGCTGCCGTGCGCCGCGTCCACCACGACCTTGAGCCCGGCCTCGGCGACACCGCTGGTGTCCACGGACCGCAGCAGCGAACCCGCGTACGAGTCGTAGACGCTGGAGGGGAAGGACAGGTCACCGATCTCCCCGGGGAAGGCCCGCCGGTACTCCTGGCGGGCGTAGACCCGGTCGAGCTTGCGCTGCCCGGCCTGCGAGAGGTCGGCGCCGCGCTCGTCGAAGAACATGATGTCCACGGAGTCCGGCACGCCCGGCGTCGTACGGACCATGATGCCGCCGGCGCTGCCGCGGGCCGTCTGCTGGCGGGCCACCGGCAGTGGCACGTTCTCCAGATCGCGTACGTCTATGGCGCTGGCCTGCAGCGCGGAGATCACGGCGCGCTTGAGCGCCCGCGCACCGCGGGAGTGGTCACGCGCCGTGGTGACGGTGGAGCCCTTCTTGAGCGTCGTTGCGTACGCGCCCGCGAGGCGTACGGCGAGCTCCGGCGTGATCTCCACGTTGAGGATGCCGGACACTCCGCGCGCGCCGAAGAGGTGGGCCTGACCCCGGGACTCCCAGATCACCGAGGTGCTGACGAACGCGCCGGCCTCGATGGTCTTGAACGGGTAGACCCGGACGTTGCCCTGGATAATCGATTCCTCACCGACCAGGCACTCGTCGCCGATGACGGCGCCGTCCTCGATCCGGGCGGCGCGCATGATGTCGGTGTTCTTGCCGATGACGCAGCCGCGCAGGTTGCTCTGCTGCCCGATGTAGACGTTGTCGTGGACGACGGCCTTGTGCAGGAAGGCTCCGCTCTTGACGACGACGTTGGAGCCGACGACGGTGTGCTCGCGGATCTCGGCGCCGGCTTCGACCTTGGCGTAGTCGCCGATGTAGAGCGGCCCGCGGAGCGTGGCGTCGGGGTGGACCTCGGCCCCTTCGGCGACCCATACGCCGGGCGAGATCTCGAATCCGTCTATGTCGACGTCGACTCTGCCTTCGAGCACGTCGGCCTGGGCCTTGACGTAGCTCTCGTGGGTGCCGACGTCCTCCCAGTAGCCCTCTGCCACATAGCCGTAGACGGGCTTGCCGTCCTTCATCAGCCGGGGGAAGACGTCGCCGGACCAGTCGACCGGGACATCGGGCGCGACATAGTCGAAGACCTCGGGCTCCATGACGTAGATGCCCGTGTTCACCGTGTCGGAGAAGACCTGGCCCCAGGTGGGCTTCTCAAGGAAGCGGTCGACCTTGCCGTTCTCGTCGACGATGGTGATGCCGAATTCCAGGGGGTTGGGAACCCGGGTGAGACAGACGGTGACCAGGGCGCCCTTCTCCTTGTGGAAACGGATGAGGTCGGTCAGGTCGAAATCGGTGAGGGCGTCTCCGGAGATCACCAGGAAGGCGTCGTCCTTGAGCGCCTCCTCGGCGTTCTTCACGCTCCCCGCGGTGCCGAGTGGCTTTTCCTCGTTGGCATAGGTGAGCTCCATGCCCAGTTCCTCGCCGTCCCCGAAGTAGTTCTTGACGAGGGAGGCGAGGAACTGCACGGTCACCACGGTCTCGGTGAGTCCGTGCCGTTTGAGCAGACGCAGCACATGCTCCATGATCGGCCGGTTGGCGACCGGCAGGAGCGGCTTGGGCATGCTCGAGGTCATGGGGCGAAGGCGGGTGCCTTCACCACCGGCCATCACGACGGCCTTCATGTCGGAAGCGTCCTCCTTGCGAGACGACGGTCATGCCGAACTGCGGTCATGCCGACTTCACGCCCGGGACGGCTGGAAGCGCCGCCGGAGTCTGGTGGGCTCAGTCGGCCTTGGCGTCCGCCTTGACCAGGCGGGCGACCTGGACCACATAGAGAATCCCTGCCCACCAATAGAGGGTTGTACCCCATCCGGCGAACGCCCATCCGAAAATCGCGGCGAGTGACGGCAACCAGCCGTGACCGTCACTGAGAAGCAGCAACGGGAACGCGTACATCAGGTTGAAGGTGGCGGCCTTGCCGAGGAAGTTCACCTGGGGCGGCGGATAGCCGTGGCGCCTCAGGATCCCCACCATGACCAGCAGCATCGCTTCGCGGGCGATCAGGGCGGCGGTCAGCCAGAGCGGAAGGATCTCACGCCAGGTCAGGCCGAAGAGAGTGGAAAGGATGTAGAGCCGGTCGGCGGCCGGATCGAGCAGCCGGCCGAGGCTGCTGATCTGATTCCAGCGGCGGGCGAGTTTTCCGTCGAGGTAGTCGCTGACACCGCTGAGGGCCAGGACGAGGAGTGCCCATCCGTCGTGCTTCTGGAGAATCAGCCACAGGAAGAGGGGGACGCCGACCAGGCGCGCCATGCTGAGGATGTTCGGGATGGTGAGGACGCGGTCGGTCTGGACTCGCGTCTCCTGGACCTCCACCCGGGGGCCTCCTGTGGGAAATATGCGAACGATACCCCCTGACCTTACCCTCCGGCACGGGGCGGCCGCGGCGAGGGGCGCCGGCCGGGGACGGGGGGGGCGGAGGACCGGGTAAACACAGAAAAGCCCTGGCAGGAACTCAAGGTTCCCACCAGGGCTTTTCTCAACATTAGCTCGGCGGCGTCCTACTCTCCCACACGGTCCCCCATGCAGTACCATCGGCGCTGAAAGGCTTAGCTTCCGGGTTCG
>NZ_JBPQTW010000343.1:0-4419 GCF_051386535.1 Streptomyces sp. URMC 127 | reverse complement strand
CCCACCAACCAATGCGCCAACCGATTCGCCCGCGCATTCAACTCCCCATACGACAAAGACTCCTCACCGCACACCACGGCAATGGCCTCAGGCGTGGCACGGGCCGTCTTCTCGAACAATTCCTGGAGAGTGGGCAGCTGCTGCGCAGCCGATTCACCGGACCGGTTTCCGATGTCCACCGCGGGCGCGAGGAGAGCGCGCTCGGCGTCGCTCAGGATGTCCACGGAGCCGATGGCCGTCCCGGGGTCCGCCACGAAGGCCCTGAGCAGCCGCACCCAGCGGGCCACCAGGGTGTCCACGCTGGCCCGGTCGAAGAGTTCGGTGGAGTACTCGACCCACCCCACGACACCGTCCGGCGAGCCCCCGGGCGACTGCTGCTCGGTGAGGTTGACCGACAGGTCCACGCGGGACACACCGGTGCCGACGAATTCCGCGCTCACCCGGGCTCCGGGGATCCGGAATTCGGCGCCGGGCGCGTTCTGCAGGGTGAGCAGGGTCTGGAAGAGCGGGTGGTGTGCCGTGGAGCGCTGCGGGTTGAGCATTTCCACCACGTGCTCGAACGGCACGTCCTGGTGGGCGTATCCGGCGAGGCCGGTCTCGCGGACGCGGTCGATCAGTTCGCCGAAGGCCGGGTTGCCGGAGGTGTCCGTACGGAGCACCAGGGTGTTCAGGAACAGCCCGACGGAGTCGTCGAGTGCGTCGTCCGTGCGGCCTGCGATCGGCACGCCCAGGGGGATGTCCGTGCCGGCGCCCAGCCGGGTGAACAGGGCGGCGAGCGCGGCCTGCAGGACCATGAACACCGTGGCGTTCGACCGTTGCGCGAGGTCCGTGATGCCGCGGTGGAGTTCGGCGTCCAGCGTGAAGCGGGTGGTGTCGCCCCGGTACGCCGATACGGCGGGGCGGGGCCGGTCCGTGGGGAGTGTCAGCTGGTCCGGCAGTCCGGCGAGCTGGTGCCGCCAGTAGTCGAGCTGGCGGCTGAGGGCACTGTCCGGTGCGGCCTCCCCGCCGAGCAGGTCGCGCTGCCAGAGGGTGTAGTCCGCGTACTGCACGGGCAGGGGCCGCCACGAGGGCTCGTCGCCCGACCGCCGGGCCGTGTAGGCGGTGGCGAGGTCCCGTACGAGGGGACGCATGGACCACCCGTCGGCCGCGATGTGGTGCACCAGGACGAGGAGGACGTGCTCGGACGGGCTCACGGTGAAGAGCCGGGCCCGCACGGGCAGCCGGGTGGCGAGGTCGAAGCCGAAGCGGGCGGGCGCGCGGAGCGCGGCGTCGAGTTCCGGTTCGGTGACGGTGAGGCAGTCCCAGTCGAGGTCCGCCTCGGCGGGGTCCACCACGTGCTGGCGGGGTTCGCCGTCGGTCTCGGGGAACAGGGTGCGCAGGGCTTCGTGGCGGGCGAGGACGTCGCCGAGCGCCTGCTGCAGGGCCTGGTGGTCGATGGGGCCGGTCAGGCGGAGGGCCAGGGGAATGTTGTAGGTTGCGGAGGGGCCTTCGAGCTTGTGCAGGAACCACAGCCGGCGCTGGGCGAAGGACAGGGGAAGGGTGGCGGGCCGCGGACGTACGGCCAAGGGGGCGCGGGCCTCGTCCGCTCCGGCCAGCCGGCGGGCGAGGGCGGCCGGGCTGGGCGCCTCGAACAGGGTGCGGATGGGCAGCTCGATACGGAGGGCGGTGCGGATCCGGCTGACGAGCTTGGTGGCGAGCAGGGAATGACCGCCCAGGTCGAAGAAGTTGTCGTCGGCACCGACCGATGTCGTGCCGAGGACCTGGGCGAACAGGGCGCAGAGGATCTCTTCGACCGGGTTCCGGGGCGCCCGGCCGTCCGTGGTCGTGCCGAGGTCGGGGGCGGGCAGGGCCTTGCGGTCGGCCTTGCCGTTGGCGGTGAGGGGCAGGGCGTCCAGGACGACGAGTGCCGCGGGGATCATGTAGTCGGGGAGCCGGGTGCGCAGGTGTTCCCGGACGGCGGCGGTGAGGGCGCCGGTGTCGTGCAGGGCGCCGGGGTTGTTGGTCAGGGCCTCCGGGCGGGTGGTGGGGCCGGGTTGGAAGACGCCGGTCAGTGCCTTGCCCGCGGTGAGCGCCGGCGTGGTGAACACGGCGTCGAGCCGGTCCGCGCCGGCCGGTGACCAGGTGACCGCCACGTCGTAGCCGAGGCCGCCGGCGATCCGGTGGAGCGCTTCCGGATCGATGCCGGCGCCGTCGGACCACGTACCGTCGGACCGCGTGCCGTCGCTCCAGCCCCGGGCGGTCCTTGCGAACGGCTCGCCGGCGGTGAGCGCGTGGAGTGCGGCGGTGTCGCGGGTGACGCGGGCGTTGGGGATGCCGCTGACGCGCAGTGCTTCGGGGCGTTCCGTCTCCAGTAGCCGGGTGAGGTCCGCGAGGGAGGTCAGCTGCCCGCCCCAAGGGGTGCGGGGGACGTCACCGAGGTGCAGGGGCTCGGTGGGCCGGATGCGCAGGACGACGTCGTAGCGGTAGCGGGTCAGTTCGTTGTGGTGGTGGCCGCGCTTGATGCGGGTGTCGACCGCGGTGATGCGGGTGAGGTCCTCGGGGAGGCGGGTGAAGAACTCGGGGGCGACGAGGAGTTCCTTCTCCCGGAGCACGCCGTGCTCGACGGCGCCGCGCAACGCCGCCGGGTCCGGTTCGGAGGCCGGGCCGGACGCCGGGACGACGGCGCGGTGCAGCTGGATGCCGGTGTGGAAGGACCGGGCCAGGTTCAGGTTCCGCACGTCGCCGATGAACACGGCGCCGCCGGGGGCCAGGAGTCCGGTGGCCGTGCGCAGGACGCCGGTCAGGTAGTCGGCGTCGGGGAAGTACTGGATGACGGAGTTGAGGACGACGACGTCGAAGCCCGTGGGCAGTCCGTGGAGGTCGTCGGCGGCGCGGCAGCGCAGTTCCACGCGGTCTTGGAGGCCGGGCATGCCGGCGATCCGGCCGCGCAGTGCCTCGATGACGGTCGGGGAGACGTCCAAGCCCCAGTACTCCTGGGCCGCCGGAGCCAGGCGGGAGAGCAGGAGTCCGGTGCCGACGCCGATCTCCAGGACGCGGCGGGGCTTCAGGGCGCGGATCGCCGCGACTGTGGCGTCGCGCCAAGCGCGCATCTCGTCCAGCGGGATGGGCAGGCCGTCGTCGCTGCTGTTCCAGCCGGCGAAGTCCTCGCCGAACGCGGCGGTCGCGGAGTCGGCGTAGAGGTCGTCGTAGATCTGGCGCCATTCCCCGAGGTGTTCCTGTACGGAGGTGCTCCCGGCGCCTTCTCCGGCCTGCCGGGACGGATCGTCCGGGCCGTCCCCGGCCGGTTCCCCGGAGGGCACCACGTAGCCGACGAGCCGGGTGTCGCCGGGCCGGTCCTCGCGGGCCACGACGACGGCCTGGCCCACGCCGGGGCACTCGGCGAGGGCGGCCTCCACCTCGCCGGGCTCGATGCGGAAGCCGCGGATCTTGACCTGGGCGTCGGTGCGGCCGGCGAACTCCAGGCGTCCGTCCCGCCGGAGGCGCGCGCGGTCGCCGGTGCGGTACATGCGGGAGCCGTCCGGGCCGAAGGGGTTCGCCACGAACCGGGTCGCGGTGAGCGCGGCCCGGCCCAGGTAGCCGCGGGCCAGTCCGGGGCCCGCGACGTAGAGTTCGCCGGCGACGCCGGGCGGAACGGGGCGCAGGGCCTCGTCCAGGACGTAGGCGCGCAGGTCCGCGATGGCGGTGCCGATGGTGCTGGGCGCGCCGGCGACGGCGTCTTCGCGGCACAGGGTGTGGTGGGTGACGTGCACGGTGGTCTCGGTGATCCCGTACATGTTCACGAGTGCGGGGGCGCGGTCGCCGTGGCGTTCGATCCAGGGGGCCAGCCGGGCGGGGTCGAGGGCCTCGCCGCCGAAGACGACCGCGCGCAGGGCGAGGGCGTCGCCGAGGCCGGGGTGCTCGCGGTCGGCCTGGACGAGCGGCTGGAAGGCCGAGGGGGTCTGGCTGAGGACGGTCACCTTGTGCTCGGCGAGCAGGCGCAGGAAGTCGGCGGGCGAGCGGCTGGTGTCGTGCGGGACGACGAGGAGGCTGCCGCCGTGCAGGAGGGCGCCCCAGATCTCCCACACGGAGAAGTCGAAGGCGTACGAGTGGAAGAGCGACCAGACGTCGTCGGTGCGGAAGGCGAAGTCCGCGGCCAGGGCACCGAAGAGCCGGGTGACGTTCTGCTGGGTGACGACGACTCCCTTGGGCGTGCCCGTGGAGCCGGAGGTGTAGATGACGTAGGCAGCGTGCTGGGGGTGGTGGCCGGCGCGGAGCGGGTCGGTCGCGGGCTGCGCGGCGAGTGTGCTGACGGTGGCGGGGTCGTCCAGGAGGAGTGCCGGGGGTGCGGTTCCGGCGGCGGCCGCGGGCAGGGCGGGCGCGGTGCCGGTGGTCGCGAGGACGAGGGCCGGCCGTGCGTCGCGGAGGGTGAACGCGAGGCGG
>NZ_JBPQTW010000342.1:0-4455 GCF_051386535.1 Streptomyces sp. URMC 127 | reverse complement strand
CCCTCCCTCCCAACGCCGCCTATACCACGGCGCGTTCACTTTTCGTGATCGGGTTGCGACATCCTGTCGCCGCGCTCTAGCGTTCGCAGCAACAAACAACCCCGGTCAGGTGCGGGAACACCTGCCGGGGTTTGACCATCAAGATCGAAACGAGCGATCTCATGGCTGACGCCGACCTTAGCGCTGCCCCGCGCTCCTCGCACCCCCACCCCTTCGCCGCCCCCGGCTACGGCAAGCGCACCGCGCCCGATCAAGCCCCCCGCCGCCGTGGCGACTTCGCGCATCTCCGGGCCCGTGAAGCGTCCATCGCCGCCTTCATCGACCGGCTTCCCGACGGGGCCGCCATGGATGCGAAGACGCTGGCCGCGCACCTCGCCGACTACGGGCAGGCCGCCTGCCGGACCGCCCTGACGCGGCTCTCGGAGGCCGGGCATCTGCGGCGGGTGACGGAGCGGATCCAAGGTGACAGCGGCAGCCGGCACTGGGTCACGCGGACGTACTTCTCCCGCACCGCACGGGATGACGAGTGGTGGGAAGCCTTCCTGACCCGCGGTGTTCAGCCGCAACCGCAACCGCAACCGCAGTCCGCTGACCAGCCGCCCTCTCCCCGTCCGCCCCGCCGCGCCCGCTCCCGTGCCTACCTCCTCCTCGCCGCCATCGGGCGCATCGATCCCCGTATGACGCTCTCCGCGGCCGAGTGCCGGGCCCTCGAAGGGCTCGTCGCGCAATGGCTGGATCTCGGTGCCGGTGATGAGGAAGTCGTACGGGCGCTCACCGCCGGGCTTCCGGCGGAAGTGCACAGCGCCGGAGCGCTCGCCCGGCGGCGGCTGACGGACAAGATGCCGCCCGAACGGGCGCCGGAACCGCCCACGCGCCGTCCCCTCCGCATCCTTGAGTGGTCCGTCTGCCGCACCCCCGGCCGCCCCGAAGCGCTGCCCGGTGGGCTCTGCCGGGACTGCCGGGGTGAAACCCCTGCCGAACGCCGCCCCGATCCGGCTGCCGTCCGGGCGCGGGCCGACGGCATCCGGCGGCTCGTCCGGGCCGTCGCCCGGGGTGCCGCGCTTCCCTCCTAGTTCCCCCCGGTTCCCGCAAGTTCTCCCCCCGCTTCCCCTCCTGATTTGACGGCCGCCGCACCCCCTCCGCATCATTCCACTAACACGTTAGTGAAACGAGGGTGCCGATGATCGCGTTCCGGATCGACCGGCGCAGCGGTGTGGCCACCTACCTGCAGCTCGCCCACCAGGTCAGGCAGGCGCTCCGGCTGGGCGTGCTGGAGCCGGGGGACCGGCTGCCGACGGCCAGGGAGGTCGTGGAGGCCATCGCCGTGAACCCCAACACGGTGCTCCGCGCCTACCGGGAGCTGGAGCGCGAGGGGCTGGTCGAGCCGCGGCCCGGACAGGGCACGTTCGTACGGCGGTCCCTGGCGCGGCCGGCCGCGGCGGCGGACGCACCGCTGCGGGCCGAGGCCGCCGCCTGGGTGGCGCGGGCCCGCGCGGCCGGGCTGGAGCGGGAGGACGTCGCGGCGCTCGCCGCCTCCGTCCTCGACGACTGCTTTCCACCGCCCCCCGCACCGCCGCCGTTCATCCCCGCCCCCCGGGCACCGCAACAGCAGACGCACACGCAGGAGGAAGACACGTGACCGACGACCCGACCCCCGCCCTGCGGGCGACCCGCCTGGGGCGGAGGTTCCGCGGTGGCTGGGCCCTGCGCGACTGCGACTTCGCCCTGCCCGCCGGGCGGATCACCGCCCTCGTCGGCCCGAACGGCGCGGGCAAGAGCACGCTCTTCCACCTCGCCACCGGCCTGCTCCGGCCGACCTCCGGCGAGCTCCGCGTCTTCGGCGCCGAGCCGGGCGCCCCGGCCGCCCGCGACCGCACCGCCTTCCTCGCCCAGGACAAGCCGCTCTACCCCCGCTTCACCGTGGACGAGACCCTGCGCTTCGGCCGCGAGCTCAACCAGGACTGGGACCAGGCCGCCGCCGAGCGCATCGTCCGCGCCGGGAACATCCCCCTCGACGCCCGCGTCGGCGCCCTCTCCCAGGGCCAGGCCACCCGCGTCGCCCTCGCCGTCGCCTTCGGCAAGCGCCCCGAGCTGCTGCTCCTGGACGAACCCCTCGCCGACCTCGACCCGCTCGTCCGCATCGAGGCCATGGGCCTGGTCATGGCCGAAGTCGCCGAGCGCGGCATCACCGTCGTCATGTCCTCCCACGTGCTCTCCGAGCTGGAGAACGCCTGCGACCACGTCCTGCTGCTGGGGCACGGCGCCGTACGGCTCTCCGGCGACGTCCAGCAACTGTGCGACACGCACGTCCGGATCACCGGGCTCGCCGACCCCGCCACCGAGGACGGCCTCCCGGCCGCGCTCGACCGCGCCGCCGTCGTCGAGGCCGCCGTCACCGGGCGGCAGGTGCACGCCCTCCTCCGTCACAGCGACTGGTCCCCGGGCGCCCCGTGGATCGTCGAGAACCCCTCCCTGGAAGACCTCTTGCTCGCCTACCTGCGTTCGAACCACCAGCCCCGCACCGCCGGCTCCACCGAGGCCGCCGCATGAAGGGCACCCTCTGGCTCGCCTGGCGCCAGCAGCGCGCCCTGATCCTCACCGGCGCCGCCGTCCTCCTCGCCGTCACGGCCTGGGTCGTCGTCATGCGCATGGACATGACCGACTTCATCAGCAGCCACCACATCGACACCGCCGGCTGCAAGGGCTGGAACGGCGGCTGCGAGAGCGAGGCCGTGCTCAAGCTGCTGGACGACAACAACGGCCCCCTCCGCGCCCTCGGCTCCCTCAGCACCGCCCTGCCCGTCATCATCGGCATCTTCTGGGGCGCGCCGCTGCTCGGCCGCGAACTGGAGAGCGGTACGTGGAAGCTCGCGCTCACCCAGGGCGTCGGCATCGGCCGCTGGTTCACGACCCGCTTCGCCCTCGCCACCGCCTGCACCGTGCTCGGCTCGGCCGTCCTCGCCGCGCTCGTGGCCTGGTGGTGGTCGCCGGTCTCCAACATGCTGAACGGCCTCTACTGGCACGACGGCTACATCTTCAACGCCACCGGCCCGGCCGCCGTGGCCTGCGCCCTCTTCGGCCTCGCCGCCGGCACGGCCGCCGGCCTGCTGATACGCCGCACGCTGCCCGCGATGGCCGCGGTGCTCGGCGCCGTCGTGGCCGTGCGGTTCGCGCTCAACACCTTCCGCTCCGAGTGGATATCGCCCCAGCTGTGGCTCAGCGAGGGCGACGCGCCCCGCCGGGAGATAGGCAGCGGCTGGTCCACCGGCGAGTTCGGCTTCGTCGACGCCGCGGGCCGCAAGTACGCGATCCCGGACGCCTGCGCCTGGGGCGAAGGCCTGCCCGACCTCAAGACGTGCATGGCCCAGAAGGGCTTCACCGGCCGCTACCGCACGGTCTACCCCAGCAGCGACTTCTGGACCTTCCAGTGGATCGAGACCGGCATCTTCCTCGGTCTCGCCGCCGTCCTCGTGGCCGCCACCTGCTTCGTGCTGAAGCGGCGGCCCCTCCCGTAGGCCGGCCACTCCCGTAGGCCGGCCCTTCCCGTAGGCCGCCCGTGTCCTCGCGCAACGCCACCGCACTGCACAAGAACCGCAGCAACCTCTCCCACAAGGTCCGTTACGCGGTGACCCCCCCCGCCCGCATCGCCCCCTACCTCAAGCGCACGGCCCGCGACGGCTGGCTGCGCCTCAAGCACCCCCACCACGTCGACTACTACCGCGCCGTGATGGCCTCCGACACCGCCCGCAACCCCGAGGCCGCCGTCGGCAGCAAGTCCCACGACCGCTGGCTCGCCCTCGGCAAGATGCAGTTCGACTACCTCAAGGAGCACGGCCTGGCCCCCCGCCACCGCATGCTCGACATCGGCTGCGGCAACCTGAGGGCCGGCCGGCTCTTCATCGACTACCTGGACGCCGGCCACTACTACGGCATCGACATCTCGCCCGACATCCTCATCGCGGCCAAGCGCACCCTCACCGCCTACGGGCTCCAGGACAAGCTCCCGCACCTCACCATCACCCAGAACCTCACCCTCGACTTCCTCCCCGACGCCCACTTCGACGTCGTCCACGCCCACAGCGTCTTCTCGCACTCGCCCATCGAGGTCATCGAGGAGTGCCTGGCGCACGTCGGCAGGGTCCTCGCCCCCGGCGGCTTCTTCGACTTCACGTTCGACCGCACGGAGGGCGCGGAGCACCAGGTGCTCCGCGAGGACTTCTACTACCGCACCGGCACGCTCGTCGCCCTCGCCGAGAAGCACGGCCTGCGGGCCCGCTTCATGGACGACTGGGAGAAGCGGCCGCACGGCCAGTCGAAGATCCGGGTGAGCCTGCCGGAGTGACACCGGGGAACGGTGGGAACCTCGCCTCGTGAGCGATTCGACCCCCGGTACGACCCCTGGTGCGACCCCCGACTCGACCCCCGACTCGATCCACGGTGCGCCCCCCACCGTGC
>NZ_JBPQTW010000341.1:0-4480 GCF_051386535.1 Streptomyces sp. URMC 127 | reverse complement strand
ACCGTCAGGCCCTCCCCGCCCCCGTCTACGCGACCGACCCGGACCGCACCCGCGCACCGCGCACGCCCCAGGAAGAAGTCCTCTGCGGCCTCTTCGCCGAAGTCCTGAACGTCCCCCACGTCGCCCCCGAGGACAGCTTCTTCGACCTGGGTGGCCACTCCCTCCTCGCCACCCGCCTCATCAGCCGCATCCGCACCGTCCTCGGCGTCGAACTCCCCATCCGCGCCCTCTTCGAGACCCCCACCCCCGCAGGCCTCGCGCCGCGGGTCGGAGTCGCACGGGGGGCGAGGGCCGCCCTCACCGCCGTTCCGCAGCGCCCGGACGTCCTGCCGCTGTCCTACGCGCAGCAGCGATTGTGGTTCCTGCACAAGCTCGAAGGCCCCTCGGCGACGTACAACATCCCGCTCGCCCTCCGCCTCACCGGGGAGGTCGACCGCGCTGCCCTGCGCCAGGCGCTGGCAGCCGTCGTGGCGCGGCACGAAGCGCTGCGTACCGTCTTTCCGGAGGCCGACGGCAAGCCGCGCCAGCACATCCTGTCTCCGTCCCAAGCGGAGGTCCCCTGGGACGTACGGGAGCTGAGCGAGCAGGAGCTGCCGGAAGCGCTCGCGGGCGCGGCGCGGCACGGCTTCGACCTGGGCAGGGACGTCCCGCTGCGGGCCTGGCTGTTCGTGATCAGTCCGACGGAGTCCGTCGTGATGCTCCTCTTGCACCACATCGCGGGCGACGGCTGGTCGCTGGGGCCCCTGATGCGGGACCTGATGAGCGCATACGCCGCAGGGGACACGAAGCCTCCGGCACCTGCACTCTCCGTGCAGTACGCGGACTACACCCTTTGGCAGCGCGAACTCCTCGGCGACCAGGCGGATCCCGACAGCCTCTTCGCCCGGCAGCTCGGCTACTGGACGCGTCAGCTCGCCGGGCTGCCCGACCAGCTGACGCTCCCGACGGACCGGCGGAGGCCCGAGACCGCCTCCTACGAGGGGGCGCACACCTGGCTGCGCCTGGACGCCGGTCTCCACGAGGCGGTGGTGCGCCTGGCCCGGCGCACCGGCGCGACGGTGTTCATGGTCCTGCAGGCCGCGATGGCAGCCCTGCTGACCAGGCTGGGCGCCGGCACTGACATCCCCTTCGGTTCCTCGATCGCGGGGCGGACGGACGAGGCGCTGGACGACCTGGTGGGCTTCTTCGTCAACACGCTCGTGCTCCGTACCGACACCTCCGGCGACCCCACCTTCACCGAGCTGATCGGCCGGGTGCGGGAGACGGACCTGGCGGCGTACGCGCATCAGGACGTGCCGTTCGAGTACCTGGTGGAAGTGCTCAACCCGCAGCGCACAACGGCCTATCACCCGCTCTACCAGGTGATGTTCACCCAGCAGAACGCTCCCGGCGCGGCCTTCGCGCTGCCGGGCATCGAGGCCGTCACCGAGCCGGTCGGCGCGGGGGTCTCCCGGGTGGACCTGTCGGTGAACCTCGCCGAGCACCACGACGCCGACGGCCGGCCCGACGGCATCACCGGGCTCGTGGAGTACTCGACGGCCCTCTTCGACCGGCCGACCGTCGACGGGCTCATGGCCCGCTGGGCACTGCTCCTCGGCCGGCTCGCAGCCGACCCCGAGCGGTCCATCGGTGATGTGGACGTGCTGCTCGACGCGGACGAGCGGGAGCGGCTTCTGTCGGGCTTCAGCGCCTCCGCCGACACCTCCTCCGCCGCCGCTTCCTCCGCTTCCGTCTCCGCCCCCTCCTCCTTCGCCTCCGCCCCGGCCCCGTCGGACGCCGACACCACCCTGGCGCAGCTCTTCGAGCGCCGGGCACGCAGCACGCCCACTGCCACGGCGATGGTGGCGGACGGTCGCGAGCTGTCCTACCGCGACGTCAACGAGCGGGCGAACCGGATCGCTCACTGGCTGATCGAGCGCGGTGTCGCCCCCGAACAGCGGGTGGCGCTGTCGCTGCCGCGGTCGGCCGAGCTGGTGACGGCGGTTCTGGCGGTGCTGAAGGCGGGCGGTGCGTATGTGCCGGTGGACCCGGAGTATCCGGCGGAGCGGATCGCGTTCATGCTGGAGGATTCCGCGCCCCTGCTCGTCCTCGACGGCGAGGCGCTCGGCCGGGACTTCTCCGCGTACCCGGCGACCGATCCGTCGGCTGATCCCGAGGCCGGACCGGAGACCGCGGCGCTGCCCTCCAACGCGGCATTCGTGATCTATACATCGGGTTCGACGGGGCAGCCCAAGGGCGTGGAGGTGTCCCACTCCGGCATCGCGTGCCTGGCCGCCGCCCAGGCCGAGAGGCTGCAGGTGGACGGGACGAGCCGGATGCTGCAGTTCTCGTCGCCCAGTTTCGACGCCTCCGTGTGGGAGATGGTGATGGCCGCGGCCTCGGGCGCGGTCCTGGTGGTGCCCGAACCCGGCAGGCTGGCCGGCCAGGCACTGCTGGACGTCCTCCACGACCAGCGGATCACCCACGTCACCCTGCCCCCGTCCGTACTGGCCACCATCACCGTGGACGACCCGGGGACCGCCCTGCCCGGCCTGCGGACCTTGGTGGTCGCCGGCGAGGCGATCGCTCCGGAGCAGGTCCGGCGGTGGTCCGCCGGGCGACGGATGATCAACGCCTACGGACCCACCGAGTCCACGGTCTGCGTCTCGATGAGCGCACCGCTGACCGGGTCGGACACACCGATCGGCCGCCCCGTGCCCGGAACGCGCGTCTACGTGCTGGACGACCGGCTCCGCCCCGTGCCGGCCGGGGTCGCGGGCGAGCTGTACGTCGCGGGGGCGGGCCTGGCCCGGGGCTACGTGAACCGGTCCGGCCCCACGGCGCAGCGGTTCGTCGCCGATCCCTTCCGGGGCGACGGCTCCCGCATGTTGCGCACCGGCGACGTCGTGCGGTGGACGGGCGCCGGTGAGCTGGAATTCGTCGGGCGTGCGGACGATCAGGTGAAGGTCCGCGGATTCCGCATCGAGCCGGGCGAGATCGAGGCCGTCCTGCGCAAGCATCCCGGGGTCACCGAGGCCGTGGTCGTCGTGCGCGAGGACGATCCCGGCGACAAACGCCTCGTCGCCTACGCGGTGACGGGGAACGACGTGCCGCAGACGACGCTGCGGGACTTCCTGCAGGAACGGCTGCCGGAGTACATGGTGCCCGCCGCCGTGGTCCGCATAGACGAACTGCCCCTGACCGCCAACGGCAAGCTCGACCGAGGCGCCCTGCCCGCCCCCCACTACGCGGGCTCCGGGCGCGCGCCGCGCACCCCGCAGGAAGAGGTGCTCTGCGGCTTGTTCGCCGAGGTCCTGGGCCTGCCCAGGGTTGGTGTGGACGACGGTTTCTTCGACCTCGGCGGACATTCGCTGCTGGCCACCCGCCTCATCAGCCGCATCCGCAAGGTGCTCAGCGTCGAGTTCCCGGTACGGAAGCTGTTCGACTTCCCGACCGTGGCAGGCCTGGCCCAGTGGCTGAACGGGACCGACGGCGCGAGGTCGGGGCCGGCCCCCATGGAGCGGCCGGACGTCCTGCCGCTGTCCTACGCGCAGCAGCGCCTGTGGTTCCTGCACAAGCTCGAAGGCCCTTCGGCGACGTACAACATGCCGCTCGCCCTGCGGCTGACCGGACGCGTCGACGGAGAGGCGCTGCGACAGGCCCTCACGGACGTCGTGGCGCGGCACGAATCGCTGCGGACCGTGTTCCCGGACGCCGCCGGGCAGCCGCAGCAGCGCATCCTGGCCCCCGAAGAAGCCGAGCTGCGGTGGGAAGTCCGCCACGTCGGCGAAGAGGAACTGCCCGCCGCGCTGGCGCAGGCCGCCCGTCACGGATTCGACCTCGGCACCGAACTACCCGTACGGGGCTGGCTGTTCGTCACCGGCCCCACCGAATGCGTGGTTCTGCTGCTGATGCACCACATCGCGGGCGACGGCTGGTCGATGGGCCCGCTCGCCCGTGACCTGGTCGGCGCCTACGCGGCCCGCCGGTACGGCGACGCTCCCACGTGGGCACCCCTGCCGGTGCAGTACGCCGACTACACGCTGTGGCAGCGGGCTCTCCTCGGCGACGGCACCGACCCGGACAGCCTCTTCGCCCGGCAACTGGACTACTGGCAGCAGCAGCTGGCCGGCCTGCCCGAGCAGCTGCCGCTACTCACCGACCGTCCCCGCCCGCCCGTCATGTCGTACGAGGGCGGAGCCACTTGGTTCACGCTCGACGCCGGTACGCACGGCGACATCGTCCGCCTGGCTCGGCGGTCCGGTGTGACGGTGTTCATGGTGTTGCAGGCGGCGTTGGCCGGGCTGTTCACGCGGCTGGGTATGGGGACGGACATTGCGTTGGGTTCGCCGATCGCGGGGCGGACGGATGAGGCGTTGGACGACCTGGTCGGGTTCTTCGTCAACACGCTTGTGCTGCGTACCGACACGTCCGGCGACCCGACGTTCACGGATCTGGTCGGTCGGGTGCGGGAGGCGAGCCTGGCGGCGTATGCGCATCA
>NZ_JBPQTW010000340.1:0-4480 GCF_051386535.1 Streptomyces sp. URMC 127 | reverse complement strand
GAGAAGAAGTAACCCCCGTCGTGAGGACTTTCCCGGCCGCGCCCGCCGCTCACGTCGACCGGCTGCTCGCCGACGTCACCAAGCTCCTCGGCCGGCAACTGCCGCCCACCGCCGTACGCGCGCTGCGCACGGTCCCACGGCACCTGTTCCTGCCCGACCGGCTGTGGCTGCGCGACGGCGAAGGCGGCTACCGGCCCTGCGACCGTTCGGCGAACCCGGACGAGTGGCTCACCGCGGCTTACACCGACGCCCCGCTGGTTACCCGGTTCACCGACGGACTGCCCTCCTCGTCGGCCTCCATGCCCTCCATGGTGCTGCGCACCCTGCTGCTCGCCGGTATCGGCGACACCGTGGGTGAGGCCGGACCGCGAAGGGTGCTGGAACTGGGCACCGGAACGGGTTTCAACGCCGCCCTGCTCTGCGCCATCCTGGGCGACGAGGCGGTCAGCACCATCGAGCTCGACCCCCTGCTCGCCGCACGAGGGGAACAAAACCTTAAAGCCGCGGGATTCGCACCGGTGGTCTCCTGCGGTGACGCGGTCGCCGGGTGGCCGCCTGGAGCACCGTACGAGCGGGTGGTCGCGACATTCTCCGTCGACCGTGTCCCGCTGGCCTGGGTGGAGCAAACCGTAGTCGGCGGGCGTATCGTCACGCCGTGGACCTCGGCCTGGTGCCGCTACGGAACCCTCGAACTGACGCCCGGCCAGGATGGGACCGCGCATGGCCGGTTCCACGCCTTCGCCTCTTTCATGCCCATGAGACGCGCCTGCCAGGACGCGGCGGAACCCGCGACCGCGTCCGCACAGCACAAGGGAGTAACGCGCTTGTCGCCGTGGCTGGTCGCGGGCGGAGACCTCGATGCCGAGTTCCATCTCGGCCTGGCTGTCCCCGGCGCATCCTTCGCCTGGGACACCAGCGGTGAGCACGCCCCCACCCGCCTGCACATCGCCGACGAGAAAACCCCGTCCTGGGCTGCCGTGGACTACGACGGCCACAGCGCCGACCACTTCACCGTCACTCAGGCGGGTCCGAGGCGGCTCTGGGACGAGATCACCACCGGGTACACCCACTGGGAGACGCTCGGGCGCCCCCGCATCAGCCAGTACAGATTGAGCGTGGACCCGGCTGGTGTACACATGGTGCAGGTGGAGACAGGACGCGGCAGATCCGAGATCACCCTCCCCGGGAAGCCGGGCTAACACCGCAGCGGGGCGGTGGCTTCGGCGGCGATAGCGGCTCAGACAGGCACGTTGTTGACGTCGGCGGCGCCGGCATGGCCGGTGCAGGATAGAGGCGGCGTCGGAGCCCGGCCTCACCGCGCCGCAGTTGCCGCAGTTCGACAGCCGGGCCCGCTGCGACTCGCCTGCTGCCTCATCACCCTCAGACAGATCAATTCGTTCTGTTAGGTGCTGTAAAGCGTAGTTAGCAGGTTACGAGAAGATCTTTAGGTGGGTGCCTGTTACGCGGTGCTGTCTGCGCGTTCGTAAACGCTGATGTGGCGCCAACTCGCCGCAGTGTACGGTTCGCCGTTCCATCCACCCCACCGTTCTCGTAGCCGGAGTCCGGCGATGCGGGCCATGAGGTCGAACTCGGGCGGGTGGGCCAGGCGTAGCCTGATGGGGGAGAACCTGATGCCTGCGCTGCTGATGCGGATGTGGTTCAGGTCGAGGATCTGGGTCAGCGGGTCGTACCGGCCGGCATCGAGGTCGACGTGCTCAAGGCCGACTTGCTCTGTGTCGAGGTACTGATGACCGGGACGCGAGGGCGCAGTGGGGATGCGGCATTCGACGACGAACACGCCGTCATCGGTGAGATGGCGGGCGGCGTTCTGGAAGCACCGGATCTGGTCTTCTTGGGTGAGGAGGTTGCCGATCGTGTTGAAGACCAGGTAGACAAGCCCGTAGCTGCGGTCGGTGGTGACGCGGGACATGTCGCCCATGACCACGTCGACTTGATCGCCGCCTGGCTTCTCGCGCATCCGGTTGACCATGTCCTGCGACAGCTCGATCCCGTCCACCCGAACCCCCGCCCGTATGAGGGGCAGCGCGACCCGGCCGGTGCCCACTGCGAGTTCCAGGGCGTTCTGTTGTCCTGCAAGCTTGGCCAGGAATGCGACGGTCTCGGCCTCATCACCGCGTGGATCATCGTCGTACCGCTGGGACACCTCATATCCGAAGCTCGTCCTGGGATCGAATCCCTCCACGGAACGCTCCTCTCATGAACAGCTGAATCGCTTGGCCAAGCCTTACGAAAGCGCGCGTGTCCGGACCGGACCCTACCGTCGACGTTCCGTGCAACGCCACGCATTTAGCGAACCGTCTGATCTGGCAACAGCGGCGCAGTCCGCACCCGCTGCGCGTCAGCCAGCGGCACCCCCGGAGCCGGCGATCAGACGATCCGCACGAAACGGGGGGGGGGGCGCCCACGATCCACAGGCGCTCAAAGTGCTCCCAGCGGGCCGAACAGGCTCTCGCGCGAGCAGTGGGCGCATGCGCTGGACAACCCGGCACACCCCGGCCGTGAACCGTCCCCACCACGCTCCCGCACTACCAAGCACCAGCCGCTCGAACTGCCCGGCCGCAGCCTGGTGGACGTCTCCATCCACGTCTCGCTTGGCCCGTAACCTCCCGGCCATACAGGAAAAGTGCCTGGTCACCAGGTTGCGGAACACGCTTTATGGTGTGGTGCTGGGAACCCCACCGACCGCTCTGGAGGCGTGATGTCCGTGCAGATGAAGTTAGTTGCCATAACACTCGATTGCCCTGATCCGCCGGCTTTGGCAGCGTTCTATCAACAGGCCACCGGTCTTGAACCGCACCCGAAGTCGGACTCCGAATTCGCGGGTCTCAACGGAGAGCACGGCCTCTTCATCGGTTTCCAGCGGGTCGATGACTACCGGGCTCCGAACTGGCCCGGCCAGGTCGTTCCCCAGCAGCTTCACATCTGTTTCACGGTCGATGAGGACTTGGACGTGGCCGAGGCCCGGCTGCTGGAGCTGGGTGCGGGAAAGCCGGATCATCAGCCGCATGGCGATAAGGCGCGGGTTCTCACCGATCCGGCTGGACACCCTTTCTGTATCAGCTCGCGCTGACCGCCGGATTCACGAAGGCTTCGGCCTGTCAGGCCGTGTGGGGCTGGGGCTGGTGCCTTGCAGGGCTCTTGCGGCGGGAAGCGGCGCCGGAATCCGGTGATGGCCCGGGTAACGACGAAGAGGTCGCCGCTGAAGGCCGATCGCTGCCCATGACCTGACGCGAACAGCTCATCAGCGTGTGTTCGGGCTACCCAGCGGTTCCAGTCGTGGTCCGCCCTGTCCGGTTCGGTGGGTGCCTTGATACGGGCCCGGTTGTCCGTGGCTGCGGCCGGTCGGTGTGGTCGGTGTGCAGGGGCGCCCGGGGTGTCTTCTCGGTCATGTCTGTGTGTCGGCAGAGGCCGTAGTCGGCAGGTATGCCGTTCAGAGCGTCGCCGGCGTCCGCGGCCCGGTACAGCGTCATCCGCTTCCATGTCACGACGCACGCGGCGCGGTTGCCGTCGGGCCGCGGCCGTGTGCGGCCGCCGCGATCGAGGAGGGACGGCCGGCCGGTGGCAGACACGGCCGGCCGTCTGCCGGCCCGGTTAGCGTTTGGGCTGGCCCAGACCGTCGCTCCGGTGGAGCCACAGGGTTGCGCCCGGGTCCACGTAGGGAGCGCGGTTGCGGGTGGCGTCGTGTCCGCATCGGAGGCTGACGGTTGTCGGGCCCGTGCTGGAGAAGGCGCCTTGGGCGGCGATCGTGGCCGCGTACACTCCGCTGCCCGCGCCCGTGGCCGCGTTGCCGATCATGCTGGTCGCTCCGCCGACGACGGTCTCGCCTGCGTAGAGCGTGCAGCGGGTGTAGTCGCTCGGCTCCCAGCTGACCAGCGTTGCGTTGGAGGACAGTACCCAGGAACCGGCCGGCACTGTTTCCGAGATCACCGTCGTGGGCGTCCCGCCTGCGGCGCTCAGCAGTACCCCGGCCGAGGTCTGTCTGACCACGTCTTGCGAGGTCGTGAGGTGTCGTTCGGCAACGACGGCTGTGCGGCCGGTGCCCGCCGACGCGGACGAGGCGGTCAGGAGGCTGCCGGCCACGAGACCGCCGATGCCCAGCACTGCCATCAGCTGGGAGGACTTCTTCATGGTTCCTGTTCCCCTCGTTCGCAGCGGATGCGGGTCGTGTGTGCTTTGCACGCCACAGGATCCTGGAGCGAGGGGTGAAGGGACAGGGCGAGTCCGGCCGATCGCCGGAGGCGGTATTTCGTACCCGAACACCCTGCTTTCTCGCATGCCGAGGGCACTTCACCTGGTTTAAGGCTCTTCGCGCAGGACAGGGCCGTGCGAAAGGGCGCCGGATCTCCCCGCAATCCTCTCCGGACGCCTGAGCTTGAGCCGGGAACGCGGCTGGGCCCGGCCTTCCTTTCCTGGAGCCTGTTGGGAGGCATCAAGCAAGCCTGGTGATCTCGGGGGGGGG
>NZ_JBPQTW010000339.1:0-4489 GCF_051386535.1 Streptomyces sp. URMC 127 | reverse complement strand
CCGCATCGTCGCCCTCGGCCTCGCCCACTCCCCCGAAGGCCGCCACATCTTCCCCCGCCTCACCATCGCGGAAAACCTGCAGCTAGGAGCGTTCCTCCGCAAGGACACGGAAGGGATCGCCAAGGACATCCGGCGCGTCTACGACCTCTTCCCCATCCTCGGCGAACGCGCCCGCCAAGCCGCCGGCACCCTCTCCGGCGGCGAACAGCAGATGCTCGCCATGGGCCGCGCCCTGATGTCCCGCCCCAAGCTCCTCATGCTGGACGAGCCCTCCATGGGCCTCTCCCCGATCATGATGCAGAAGATCATGGCCACGATCGCCGAGCTCAAGGCCTCCGGCACGACGATCCTCCTCGTCGAGCAGAACGCCCGGGCCGCGCTCTCGCTGGCCGACCGCGGCCACGTCATGGAGATCGGAAAGATCGTCCTCTCCGGGACGGGGGCGGACCTCCTCCACGACGAGTCGGTCCGCAAGGCGTACCTGGGCGAAGACTGAGAAGGGCCCGCGTCCGGATCGCCGGACACGGGCCCTTCTCAGTGACGGGGACGGGACAGCTACTGCCCCTTCGCCGCCTTCTTCTCCTCGGCATCCTCGATGACCGCCTCGGCCACCTGCTGCATCGACAGGCGCCGGTCCATCGACGTCTTCTGGATCCAGCGGAAGGCCGCCGGCTCGGTCAGGCCGTACTGCGTCTGCAGGATGCTCTTCGCACGGTCGACCAGCTTGCGCGTCTCCAGCCGCTGGGAGAGGTCCGCGACCTCCTTCTCCAGGGCCTTCAGCTCCGTGAAGCGGGACACGGCCATCTCGATGGCCGGGACGACGTCGCTCTTGCTGAACGGCTTCACGAGGTACGCCATGGCACCGGCGTCCCGGGCCCGCTCGACCAGCTCGCGCTGCGAGAACGCGGTGAGCATGAGGACGGGTGCGATCGAGTCGCGGGCGATCTGCTCGGCGGCGGAGATCCCGTCGAGGACGGGCATCTTCACGTCCAGGATCACCAGGTCCGGCTTGTGCTCCCGGGCCAGCGCGACCGCGGTCTCCCCGTCGCCCGCCTCGCCCACGACGGAGTAGCCCTCTTCCTCAAGCATCTCTTTGAGGTCGAGCCGGATCAGGGCCTCGTCCTCGGCGATCACGACACGGGTGACATGCGGAGGGGTGTGCTGCGGCTCGTCGTCGACGGGCGGGGTGGGCTCGGCGGCGGTCACGGGTCTCCTCTGTCCAGGGCAAGGTGCTGCTGCACGAGCCTACCTAGCTCCTGTAGGTTTGATACACGAGCCTCCTGCGCTAACCTTTGTTTCGCAGGTAAGCCCCGGTAGTCCAGCGGGAGAGACACGGTGCTCAAACCACCGACAGCGTGGGTTCGAATCCCACCCGGGGCACTACACCTTCAATTCGAAGGTTATCGGACGCTTGGCGATCTTCACTCTCCATGGTGAACGTAGCTTCGAATCCTGTCTTCCGCTGCAGCGATCGATGACGCTCGCAGGCATGTACGACCTTGAGAGCCGTCGCCGAGCCCTCACCCTCGTCAATCAGGGCCGCAGTCTCCACTCCGTGAGCAAGGAGACCGGGATATCCCGGTACGCAATCCGCTCGTGGATGACCCGGATCGAACCTCTAGCCCGCTCGAAAGCTCTCTGCGAGAGGTGCGGTCCGGACCCGCAGCCGCCCTCCGATCACTCGGCGTACACCTATCTCCTCGGCCTCTACCTCGGGGACGGCTGCCTAAGCGCCGGTCGGCGGGGCGTCTACGCGTTACGCATCGCATGCTCAGAGGCTTGGCCCGGTCTCATCGACTCCTGCGAAGAGGCGATGCGAAGAGTCCGCCCCGGGAACCTCGTGTCGATGGAGAAAAAGCAAGGCTGCGTGATGGTCACCAGCACCAGTAAGCACTGGCCATGCCTCTTCCCCCAGCACGGCCCGGGAAAGAAGCACGAGCGGACGATCACGCTGGAGCCCTGGCAGCAACAGCTCGTGGACGCCCACCCCTGGGAGCTACTGCGCGGACTCATCCACTCCGACGGATGCCGCGTCGTCAACTGGGCGACGCGGCCCGTCAACGGCGCGCCCAAGCGCTACGAGTACCCCCGGTACTTCTTCACCAACAAGTCCGCGGACATCCGGCAGATCTACACGGACGCACTCAACACTGTCGGCGTCGAGTGGAAGCAGGCGAACGCCTTCAACGTCTCCGTAGCCCGCAAAGCCTCCGTCGCCCTCATGGACGCCCACATAGGCCCCAAGTACTGAGGAGTACGCCTACTCCTCACCAATATGGTGCACCCGCACCATATTCGTCGTGCCCGGCGTCCCGGGCGGGGAGCCCGCCGTGATGATCACCCGGTCCCCCTTCCGGCAGCGGCCGATCCTCAGCAGGTACTCGTCCACCTGGTCGACCATCTCGTCCGTCGTCTGGACCATCGGGCCCTGGAACGTCTCCACGCCCCACGTCAGGCTCAGCTGGGCCGCCGTCGACGCCTCCGGCGTGAACGCCAGGAGGGGGATCGGGGAGCGGTAGCGGGACAGGCGGCGGACCGTGTCGCCGGATTGGGTGAAGGCGACGAGGAACTTCGCTTCCAGGAAGTCACCCATCTCGGCCGCGGCGCGGGCGACGGAGCCGCCCTGGGTGCGGGGCTTGCTCCGTTCGGTCAGCGGCGGCAGGCCCTTGGCCAGCAGGTCTTCCTCCGCGGCCGCGACGATGCGGCCCATGGTCTTGACCGTCTCGACGGGGTACTTGCCGACGCTCGTCTCGCCGCTGAGCATGACCGCGTCCGTGCCGTCGATGACGGCGTTGGCGACGTCCGAGGCTTCCGCGCGCGTGGGGCGGGATGCGTCGATCATGGAGTCGAGCATCTGCGTCGCCACGATCACCGGCTTCGCGTTCCGCTTGGCGAGTTTGACGGCTCGCTTCTGGACGATCGGGACGGTTTCCAGCGGCATTTCGACGCCGAGGTCGCCGCGGGCGACCATGATGCCGTCGAAGGCGGCGATGATGCCGTCGAGGTTCTGGACGGCCTGTGGTTTTTCGATCTTGGCGATGACGGGGCGGCGGCGGCCTTCCTCGTCCATGACGCGGTGGACGTCGGCGGCGTCGTCGGCGCTGCGGACGAAGGACAGGGCGATGATGTCGGCGCCGAGGCCGAGGGCCCAGCGCAGGTCTTCGACGTCCTTGTCGGAGAGGGCGGGGACGGAGACGGCGACGCCGGGGAGGTTGAGGCCCTTGTGGTCGGAGACCATGCCGCCTTCGATGACGATGGTGCGTACGCGGGGGCCGTCGACTTCGGTGACCTCCAGGGTGACGCGGCCGTCGTCGACGAGGATGCGTTCGCCGCGGCCGACGTCGCCGGCGAGGCCGTCGTAGGTGGTGCCGCAGGTGTGGCGGTCGCCTTCGACGGGTTCGGTGGTGATGGTGAAGTCGTCGCCGCGTTCAAGGAGTACGGGGCCTTCGCGGAATCGGCCGAGGCGGATCTTCGGGCCTTGAAGGTCGGCGAGGACGCCGACGCTGCGGCCGGCTTCTTCGGCGGCTTTGCGTACGCGCTGGTAGCGGGCCTCGTGTTCGGCGTAGGTGCCGTGGCTGAGGTTGAAGCGGGCGACGTCCATGCCGGCGTCGACGAGTGCCTTGATCTGCTCGTACGTGTCGGTGGCGGGCCCGAGGGTGCAGACGATTTTTGCTCGGCGCATGGCACGACCATAGGGGCTACCAGCGGGTAGTTGCCGAGTGCTGTGGAACAGTTCAACGGCCTTGTGGTGAAGGGGATTTGACAACTAGTGAAACGTGCACGGGGGTGCTCCGATGAGCGGTCGGAGACCCCCGTCCGGGTGAGGTCAGAGCTGGGGTGGGGTGATGGTGAAGCGGGCGTTGACCTGGGCGTGGACGGTCTGGCGCTGGGGTTCGAGGTCGAGTTCGGTTTCCGGGCCGGGGGCGGAGCCGGCGCCGTATCCGCCGCGGGCCATGCCGCCGGCGTAGCCGTGGATGCCGTGGCCTTCTGCGCCGTCGTCGGCGAGTTCGAGGAGGGCGGTGAGGCGGGAGCCGAGGGCGTCGGCGTATTCGCGGGCGCGTTGGACGGCTTCCTGGACGGCGAGGCGGCGGGCTTCGCGGTGGGCGGGTGAGTCGGGGCGGAGGGACCACCAGGGGCCGGTGATTTCGGTGAGGGGGAGGTCGGCGATGTTGGTGGTGAGTTCGCCGAGGATGGTGAAGTCGCCGAGGGTGGCGGTGAGGTGGACGCTGCCGTGGTAGGAGCGGACGTGTTCGTGGCGGCCTTTGCCGGTGAGGTGGGGGGCGACGGTGATGAGGCCGGTTTCGAGTTTTTCGACGGCGTTGCCGTAGGTCTTGATGAGGTCGAGGGCGCGGGTGTTGCGGCGGGTGAGTTCTTCGAGGGTGGTGGTGCGGTCGGTGTTGCGTGCGGTGACGGTGATGTGGATGTGGGCGATTTCGGGGTCGACTTCGAGGCGGGCTTCGCCGCGGACGGAGATGCGGGGGGTGTCGGG
>NZ_JBPQTW010000338.1:0-4573 GCF_051386535.1 Streptomyces sp. URMC 127 | reverse complement strand
GAGCTGGCCCTTGAGGGGGCCCCACTCGTTGGGGTCGGGGACGCCCGGGGGCAGCATCTGGCGCCGCTTGGGGCCGCCGTCCGCCGACTCGCCCGGCTCCTTCGCGCCCGGCCACGCCTTGGCGACCCGCGCCGCCAGGACGAAGTCCTTGCGCAGCGGGTGGCCCTCGAAGGAGTCCGGGAGGAGGAGCGGGGCCAGGTGCGGGTGGCCGGGGAAGCCGACGCCGAACATCTCGTGGGTCTCGCGCTCGTGCCACGCCGCACCGGCGTAGACGCCGGTCGCGGTGGGCAGCGCGGGCGCCTCGTGCGGCACCGTCGTGCGCAGGAGCAGCCGGCGCGTGCCCGCGCCCCCGCCCGGCAGCGCGGCGACGTGGGCGCAGATGCGGAAGCCCGTGCCGGGCTCGTCCACGGCGCTCAGCCAGTCGAAGAAGGTGCAGCCCAGCCGGTCCCGGGCGGTTTCGAGCGCGCTGATCCACCGCTCGGCCGGGACGTCGACGGTGAGCAGGTCGTACGTCTCCTCGGCCGTCGCGCCTTCGCCGAACAGCTCGGCGGGGTCACCCGGCAGCCAGCCGGCTGCGGACTCGGTCATCGTCCCGTCTCCTCCGCCGCGGAGGGAGCGGACGGCGGCGTCACCAGCCCGCTGCGCAGGGCCGCGGGGGACGCCCCGGCACCCCCGGCGGAGCCGTACCGCTCGCCCAGCGACTCCCGCGCGATCTTCTCCTGCAGCTTGAGGATGCCCTGGAGCAGCGCTTCCGGCCGCGGCGGGCATCCGGGCACGTACACGTCCACGGGGATGATCTGGTCGACGCCCTTGGTGACGGCGTACGAGTCCCAGTACGGGCCGCCGCAGTTCGAGCAGGCGCCGAAGGAGATCACGTACTTCGGCTCGGGCATCTGCTCGTAGAGCCGCTTGACGGCGGGGGCCATCTTGTCCGTGACCGTGCCGGAGACGATCATGAGGTCGGCCTGCCGGGGCCCGGGCGCGAAGGGGATGACGCCGAGCCGGATGAAGTCGTGCCGCGCCATGGACGCCGCGATGAACTCGATCGCGCAGCAGGCGAGCCCGAAGTTGAAGACCCACAGGCTGTAGCGGCGCCCCCAGTTCAGGACGACCTTCATCGGCTCCGGGGCCAGCCTGGCCAGCGGGCCGAGGCGGCGGGGCTCGGGGAGGTCCACGGGTGTCACGTCCACTCCAGGACGCCCTTCTTCCATGCGTACAACAGGCCCACGGCGAGGAAACCGAGGAAGACGAACATCTCCACGAGCGTGGCCCCGCCGAAGCCCGGCGCGGCGAACACCGTCGCCCAGGGGAACAGGAAGATCGAGTCCACGGCGAAGATCACGTACAGGAAGGCGTAGACGTAGTAGCGGATCTGGGTGTGGGCCCAGCCCTCGCCGACGGGGTCGACGCCGCACTCGTACGTCAGCAGCTTCTCGGGCGTCGGCACGACGGGGCGCAGGAGCCGCCCGGCCCCGAAGGCCACGGCGACGAAGAGCACGCCGACCACGGCGAGCAGCCCCACCACGGAATAGCTCCGGAAGTAGTCCGCGGCCACGTCCGCCCTCGCTCCCTGTCCCGCGTGTTCGACGTTCTGTACGCACGGGAGTCTAGGCCCTGGTGGGGTTATCCCCACCCTTCCCCACCCACGCTCCCCATGGCGGCGGCCCGTCCCGGCCGTGCAGGCTTGGGGGTATGACCGCCAGCAGTGCCGCGAAAAGCACGTCGAGCAACACCGGAAACGTCAGAGGTGAAGAAAAGTATAAAACCGCCTCGTATGCGGATGATTCCGGCACCTGCGGCGGGTCCCCGACGCCTCTCCCGCCTCCCCGTCTCGCCTTCGGCGCGCAGACGTGGAAGGAGGTCCTGCACCTCCTGCTCAACCTCCCGGAGGCGCTCCTCGGCTTCACGTACGTCTCGCTGTGGCTCTACGCGGGCGTCCTGTCCTCGGTCACGGTCGTCGGCCTGCCGCTGCTGGCGCTCGGCCTGACGGGCGCGCGGGCGCTGGGCCGGCTGGAGCGGCGGCGGGCGCGGGCGCTGCTGGGCCTGCACGTCGACGAGCCGAGCCCGCTCGCGCGGCAGCGGCGCGGCCGGGGCTTCTTCGCCTGGATGTGGTCGGCGCTGAAGGACCCGGTCGGCTGGCGCACCACGCTCTACGGCTTCGTCCGGCTGCCCTGGGGCATCCTCACGTTCGCGGTCACGCTGTGCATGCTCTTCGTCGGCTGGCCGGTCCTCGGCCTCGCCGCGCGCGGCATGACGAACCTGGACCGCGCCATGGTGCGCGGCCTGCTCAGCCCCTCCAGCGAGCTGGAGCGGCGGATCGCCGAGCTGGAGGAGGACCGGGGCGTGGTCGTGGACACCGCGGCCGCCGACCTGCGCCGCATCGAGCGCGACCTCCACGACGGCGCGCAGGCCCGCCTCGTCGCCCTGGCGATGGGGCTGGGCCTGGCGAAGGAGAAGGTCCTGGAGGACCCGGAGGCGGCGGCCCGCATGGTCGACGAGGCGCACGGCGAGGTGAAGCTCGCCCTGCAGGAGCTGCGCGACCTGGCCCGCGGCATCCACCCGGCGGTGCTGACGGACCGCGGCCTGGACGCCGCCCTGTCGTCGGTCGCGGCGCGCTGCACCGTACCGGTGTCGGTCTCGGTCGACCTGGACGAGCGGCCCGCGCCGGCGATCGAGGGCATCGCGTACTTCACGGTCTCCGAGCTGCTGCAGAACATCAGCAAGCACAGCCGGGCGCGGACCGCCGAGGTCGAGCTGTGGCGCAGGGACCGGCGGCTGCTGATCCAGGTGCGCGACGACGGTCAGGGCGGGGCGTCGACGGCCTCGGGCAGCGGGCTGGCCGGGCTCGCGGAGCGGCTGGGCTCGGTGGACGGCCTGTTCGCGGTGGACTCCCCGGCCGGCGGGCCGACGGTCGTCACGGCGGAGCTGCCGTGGCGCGACCGGAGCGGCGGCCGGGCCGGCGGGCCCGCGGGACGGCGCGGGTAGCGAAGGCAGGGGCCGGGCCGGCAGGAGGACAGCAGGGGTAGGGAGAACCCCACCTCCGGGACACCGACTCCCTCCATGGTCCGGGAGCGCCCGCTCCGCGAGCCTTGAGGCACGGAAACGGAAACGGCAACCACCGCGACCGGCGGAACCACCGCGACCGGCGAGCGACGACCAGGGAAGAGGGACCACCGTCATGGCCATGGATTACGGACGGGCGGAGACACGCGACGCACGCCGGGCGCCCCGCGTGCCCGCCGTCCTGCGGGCGCCCCTGGAGGGCCGCACCTGGCGCGAGTTCCTCTACCACCTGCTCAGCCTGCCGATCGCGGTCGCCGCCTTCTCCTTCGCCGTGACGATGACGGCGTCCGGCATCGGCCTCGCGATCACCTTCGTGGGCGTGCCGGTGCTGGCCGCGGGGCTGGTCGGCGTGCGGGCGCTGGGGGCCGTCGAGCGGGCCCGCGCCCGCGGCCTGCTCGGCCTGGAGATCAGCGAGCCCGAGCCCGTGCGCGCGCGGAACGGCAAGCGCGGGGTCATGGCCTGGACCGGGGCGCTGCTCAAGAGCGGCGTGTCCTGGCGGCACATGCTCTACGCGGTGCTGCACCTGCCGTGGGCCGTGACGGCCTTCACCGTCTCGCTCGTGATGTGGTCCGTCGGCTGGCTGCTGTTCCTCTACCCGGCCTACCAGTGGATGTACCCGCGGTGGGCGGGCCAGCCCGGCATGCAGCTCGGCGACACCTCGAACGGCGCGGGCATCTACGTCGACAACCCCTTCGAGATGGCCCTGACCTGCGCCGTCGGCCTGCTCGTGGTCCTGGCCGCGCCGTGGGTGATCCGCGGCCTGTCGTACGTCGACCGGCTGCTGGTGACCGGGCTGCTCGGCCCCTCGCGGCTCGCGGAGCGCGTGTGGGAGCTGGAGGAGGACCGCGGCGTGGTCGTCGACACCGCGGCCGCCGACCTGCGCCGCATCGAGCGCGACCTCCACGACGGCGCCCAGGCCCGCCTCGTCGCCCTCGCCATGGACCTCGGCCTGGCGAAGGAGAAGCTGGAGGAGGACCCGGAGGCGGCGGCGCGCATGGTGGACGAGGCGCACGGCGAGGTGAAGCTCGCCCTGCAGGAGCTGCGCGACCTGGCCCGCGGCATCCACCCGGCGATCCTGACCGACCGGGGCCTCGGCCCGGCGCTGTCCGCCCTGGCCGCCCGCTGCACGGTCCCGGTGCGGGCCGAGGTGGACCTGCCGGCCCGCCCGGCGCCGGCGATCGAGGGCATCGCGTACTTCACGGTCTCCGAGCTGCTGCAGAACATCAGCAAGCACAGCGAGGCGCAGAACGCGCGGGTGGACGTGTGGCGCTCGGCGGACCGGCTGATGCTGCAGGTCTGGGACGACGGCAAGGGCGGCGCGTCGACGGCCGGCGGCAGCGGGCTGGCCGGGCTCGCGGAGCGGCTGGGCTCGGTGGACGGCCTGCTGGTGGTCCACTCCCCGGAAGGCGGCCCCACGACGGTGACGGCGGAGCTCCCGTGGCGAGCGGCCGATTTCCGGTGACGCCTGTTTCCCCCGGCCGTACCGCCACGGCGTCACCGCCGCCGGCAC
>NZ_JBPQTW010000337.1:0-4577 GCF_051386535.1 Streptomyces sp. URMC 127 | reverse complement strand
CAGCTCGAACGGGCCGAGCACGAGGAGCACCACCAGGCGGGCGACGCCCTCGTGCCGCTGCCCCGCCGCCGGCCCGCCGCCCAGGCCCCCGAGGGGCTGCCCGGAGCCGAGCCGACCCCCACCGGCGGGCTGCCGCGGCGCGTGCGCCAGGCGAGCCTCGCCCCCCAGCTGAGGAAGGATCCGGAAGGCCCCCGCGACAGGGGGACCACCGGCCCGGACCCCGCCGGTCCGGAACCCGGGCGCGACGCCGACGAGGTGCGGGCCAGGATGGCCGCCCTGCAGCGCGGCTGGCAGCGGGCCCGGGAGCACAATGAGGCGGACGCAACCGAAAGATCACCGAGAACAGCACCACGAACCACATCTGAGGGGGACGGTCGATGACCGCACCGAAGGCCGGGAACGCCACCACCACCGCAGCGAGCGGCCCGCCTGCCGCCACGCGCGAGCTGAACTGGCTCCTCGACGAACTCGTCGAGCGCGTCGGCAGCATCCGCAAGGCGCTCGTGCTCTCCGGCGACGGACTTGCGACCGGCACCTCCAAGGACCTCTCGCGCGAGGACGGCGAGCACCTGGCGGCCGTGGCGTCCGGCTTCCACAGCCTCGCCAAGGGCGTCGGCCGCCACTTCGACGCGGGCGAGGTCCGCCAGACCGTCGTCGAGCTCGACGAGGCGTTCCTCTTCGTCACCGCAGCAGGAGACGGCAGCTGTCTGGCCGTCCTCGCCGACGCCGACTCCGACATCGGGCAGGTCGCCTACGAGATGACCCTGCTGGTCAAGAGGGTGGGCACGCACCTGGCCACGGCTCCGCGCACCGGCGTGGCCGCCGACGGGTGACCGCCGGCCTGCCCGGGGACGGCTCCGGCGAGGGGGACGTGCGCTGGTACGACGACGCGGCGGGCCCGGTGGTCCGTCCGTACGCCATGACCCGCGGGCGCACCCGCGTCGCGGACGGGGCCGGCCTCGACCTCATCGCGGTCGTCGTCGCCGAGCATCCGGCCGGCCGGCCCGCCGCCGCCCTCGCCGACCAGTCGCTGTCCCCCGAACACCTCGACATCGTGGACCTGACGGAGGACACGCCGCGCTCCGTCGCGGAGCTGGCCGCGGGTCTCGACCTGCCGGTCGGGGTGGTGCGGGTGCTCGTCGGAGACCTCGTGAACGCGGGCCTCGTACGGGTCACCCGCCCGGTGCCGCCGGCCGAACTGCCCGACGAAAGCATTCTGCGCGAGGTGATCGACGGCCTGCGGGCCCTCTGAGCCGGCCCGCGGGCCTGCTGAGCCTGCCTTCGGCCCCGACGCCTGCCCGCGGGCCCGCCGGAGCGACCGGCGGGCCTCCCCGGGAGACTTGTCGTGGCCATGGTCTGTACGGAACGATCACCTTCCACCGGGGGAGCCGGACCCGGCACCCCACGACCGGAGGACGAACAACCATGAGGCTCCTGCGCTCCGACCGCGGCAGCACGCCCCCCGCGCCGGCCCCGGTGGCCCTCAAGCTCCTGGTCGCCGGCGGCTTCGGCGCGGGCAAGACCACCCTCGTCGGGGCGGTCAGCGAGATCCGGCCGCTGCGCACCGAAGAACTGCTCACCGAGGCGGGCCGGCCCGTCGACGACACCACCGGCGTCGAGGGCAAGCGCACCACCACCGTCGCCATGGACTTCGGCCGCATCACCCTCCGCGACGACCTCGTCCTCTACCTCTTCGGCACGCCCGGCCAGGACCGCTTCTGGTTCCTGTGGGACGAGCTGGCCCGCGGCGCCCTGGGCGCCGTCGTCCTCGCCGACACCCGGCGGCTGCAGGACTGCTTCGCCGCCGTCGACTACTTCGAGCGCCGCGGCATCCCCTTCACCCTCGCCGTCAACTGCTTCGACGGCGCCGCCCGCTACCCCGAGGACGACGTGCGCGCCGCCCTCGACCTGGACCCGGGCGTGCCGGTGATCCTCTGCGACGCACGGGAGAAGGAGTCGGTGAAGGGCGTGCTGGTGTCCGTGGTGGAACAGCGCTTCGCCGAGCTCGCCCGCCGGGCCGGCTGACACCGGCCCGGCGCACACCCGCTACTGGACCCAGCCGAAGCTCCGCTCCACCGCCCTGCGCCACACCCGGTACTCGGCCTCGCGCTCCTCAGGCGCCCGCCGCGGCGTCCACTGCGCGTCCTGCCGCCAGAGCGCCCGCAGCTCGTCCGGATCGCGCCACACCCCCGTCGCGAGACCGGCCGCGTACGCCGCGCCCAGGCTCGTGGTCTCGGCCACCACCGGCCGGATCACCGGGACGCCCAGCACATCGGCCTGATGCTGCATCAGCAGGTTGTTGGCGGTCATGCCGCCGTCCGCCTTCAGCGAGCCGATCCGCACGCCGGAGTCCTGGAACATCGCGTCGACCACCTCCCGCGTCTGCCAGCTCGTCGCCTCCAGCACCGCCCGCGCCAGGTGCGCCCGCGTCACGTAACCCGTCAGGCCCGTGATCACACCGCGGGCGTCCGCACGCCAGTACGGCGCGTACAGGCCGGAGAAGGCGGGCACCACGTACGCGCCGCCGTTGTCGGGGACGCTCGCCGCCAGCGCCTCGATCTCACCGGCCGACCGGATGAGGCCGAGCTGGTCGCGGAACCACTGCACGAGCGCGCCCGTGACCGCGATCGACCCCTCCAGGCAGTAGACGGCGGGCTCGCCGGCCAGCCGGTAGCCGACCGTCGTCAGCAGGCCGTTCTTCGACGGAACGGGCCGGGTGCCGGTGTTCAGCAGCAGGAAGCTGCCCGTGCCGTAGGTGTTCTTGGCCTCGCCGGCCCCGTAGCAGGCCTGGCCGAACACCGCCGCCTGCTGGTCGCCGAGCGCCGCGGCCACCGGCACCCCGGCCGGCGGCCCGGCGGCCCGCCCGTACACCTCGCAGGAGGAGCGGATCTCCGGCAGGACGGCCTCCGGGATGCCCATCGCGGCCAGGAGCCCGGCGTCCCACTGGAGCGTGCCGAGGTCCATCAGCAGGGTGCGCGAGGCGTTCGTCACGTCCGTGACGTGCACTCCGCCGTCCGTGCCGCCCGTCAGGTTCCAGATCAGCCAGGAGTCGACCGTGCCGAACGCGATCTCGCCGTTCTCCGCCCGGCGCCGCAGCCCCGGCACGTGCTCCAGCAGCCAGGCGGCCTTGGGCCCGGAGAAGTAGCTCGCCAGCGGCAGGCCCGTCACCGCCCGGAACCGGTCCTGCCCCTCCGCACCGCCCAGCTCGCGGCAGAGCGCGTCGGTGCGCGTGTCCTGCCAGACCAGCGCGTTGTGCACCGGCTTGCCCGTCGTGCGGTCCCACAGGACCGTCGTCTCCCGCTGGTTGGTGATGCCCAGCGCGCTCAGCTCACCGGCCCGCAGGCCCGCCGCGGCCAGCGCGCCCGCCACGACGGCTTGGACCTTCGCCCAGATCTCGGCGGCGTCGTGCTCCACCCAGCCGGGCTTGGGGAAGACCTGCCGGTGCTCGCGCTGGTCCGAGCCGACGGCCCGGCCCTCCCGGTCGAAGACGATGCAGCGGCTGGAGGTGGTGCCCTGGTCGATCGCGGCGACGTACGGTCCCGGCATGGCGCCTCCTGACCTAGGAGTCCGTCCGGGCCCTTCCCCTGCCTGCTCTTCTCCTCCGGGCCCGTCCGGACCTGTCCGGACGGGAAGTGTTCACCCGCCGTGACGAGGCGTCAAGGCGCCGGGGAAGGCCGGGCGAAGCAGCACGGGGAAGTCGAAGTACGTGTCCGGGAACGGCTCCGGCCTGAGCGTGAAGTGCCACCACTCCTCGGGCAGATTGACGAACCCGGCGCTCTCCAGGGAGGACTTCAGCAGCAGCCGGTTGGCCCGCTGCACGCCCGTGATCCGCGGGTCCAGCGTGTGCGCGAGCGTGTCGAAGCAGTCGAAGCCCGTCCCCATGTCGACCGAGTTGTCCGGGAAGCGCTGCCCGCGCGGCGCGTAGCAGGGCACCAGCGGCTCCCCGGGCACGTACGGCCGCGTCGGCCGGACCGGCAGCTTCACCAGCGTCACGTCCACCGTGCTGCCCCGGCTGTGCCCCGACTTCTCCGCGATGTAGCCGTCCGCGAACAGCCGCGTCTTGTCCACGCGCGGATAGAACTCCGCCTTCATCCGCGTGTCCGCAAGGTCCTTCGCCCACGCAACGAAGTCGTTCACCGCCCGCTGCGGGCGGTAGCAGTCGTACACCTTCAGGGAGTAGCCCCGGCGCAGCAGCGAGCGCTGCGCCCGGTGCAGGGCCTCGGCGGCCTCCCGCGTCAGGACGCACAGGGGCCGCCGGTAGCCGTCGACGCGGTGGCCCGTGAAGTTGTGGACCGTGACGTACCGCATCTCCTGCAGGATCGTCGGATCCACATCGGCGAGGGCGACGAACCCGCGGGGCGGGCGCGGCCCGGGCGCGGCCGCCTGCGCGGGCAGCGTCAACGGAGAGGCCAGGAAGGCCAGCAGAGCCCCTATGAGCAAGGCGACGGCTCGCAGGGCGGCAGGGAACCGGGTTCTGTCCATGCCCCCCGGATAGCAGAGCAACGGGCGCCCGGGGAAGGCCCCGGCGCCGCTCGCTTCACCGCCCGTCCCCGCCCCGCACCCGTACGGGATACCCC
>NZ_JBPQTW010000336.1:0-4604 GCF_051386535.1 Streptomyces sp. URMC 127 | reverse complement strand
CCTCCTCGACGGCTGGTCCCTCCCCACCCTCCTCCGCGAGCTCTTCACCCTCTACACGCACAAGGGGGACGAGACCGCCCTCCCGCCTCCCGCGCCGTACCGGAACTACCTCACCTGGCTCACCACCCGGGACCGGGACGCGGCCGGGAAGGCCTGGCGGGAAGCGCTGGCCGGCATGGAAGAGCCGGCCCTGTTCCCGACGGCCCGGCGGCCCCACTCCTCGGTGACGCCGGACGTGCTGTCCGTCGAACTGCCGGAAGACACGACGGCAGCGTTGACGAGGACGGCGCGCGGCCACGGGCTGACGCTCAGCACCGTGGTCCAGGGGGCCTGGGGAGTCCTGCTCGGGCGGCTGCTCGGCCGCGACGACGTGGTCTTCGGCGGCGTCGTCTCCGGGCGCGGAGCGGAGGTCCCCGGCATCCAGGACATGGTGGGACTGTTCATCAACACGGTGCCGGTGCGGGTGCGCTGGGGCCGGAGCGAGTCGTGGGCGCAGATGCTGGCCCGGCTGCAGGCCGAGCAGTCGGCGCTGCTGGAACACCAGCACCTGGGGCTGGCCGGGATCCAGCGGCTGACGGGAATGCCGGAGCTCTTCAACACGACGACCGTGTTCGAGAACTACCCCTTGGATGCGACGACGCTGGAGGAGGTCCATCCCGGTCTGCGGGTGCGGAACGTCAGCGCGAGCGACGGCACCCACTATCCGGTCAGCCTCGCCGTGGTCCCGGGGCGCAGGCTGCACCTGCGCTGGAAATACCGGCCGGACCTCGTCGAACGGGGCGCCGCCGAGGCGACGGCGGCGCGGCTGCGCCTGCTGCTGGAGACGATCGCCGCGGATTCCGGCCGCCTCGTCGGGCAGAGCGACATCCTGACCGCTGAGGAACAGCACCGGTTGCTGGTGGCGTGGAACGACACGGCGCGCCCGGTACGGCAGGCGAACCTGCCCGAGCTGTTCGAGGAACAGGCGGCCCGGACGCCCGGTAGGCCGGCCGTACTCCACGAGGGCGCATCACTGTCCTACGCGGAGCTCAACGCCCGGGCGAACCGGCTCGCCCACCGTCTGATCGCGTACGGCGCCGGTCCGGAGGACGTCGTCGCCGTGGTGCTGCCGCGATCGGCCGACCTGCTGGTGGCGCTGCTTGCGGTGCTCAAGGCCGGGGCGGCGTATCTGCCGGTGGATCCCGCGTCCCTGTCCGCACGGCTCTCGCTCATCCTGGACGGCATTCGCCCCGCGGCTGTCCTGACGACGGCGGAATCGGCTGATCGCCTCCCCGGAACCGGTGGTCGTCCGCTGCTGCTCCTCGATGCCGGCGACCCGGCCGGCGAGGTGAGCCGGTACCCGGACACGAACCCCCGCGACGCCGACCGGGTCGCACCGCTCTCCCCGGCCAACCCCGCCTACGTCATCTACACCTCCGGTTCCACCGGCGTCCCCAAGGGCGTCGTGGTGGAGCACCGGTCGCTCACGGACTATCTGGCATGGGCCCTGGAGGCGTATCCGAGTGCGCGGGAAACCGTGCTGCTGCACTCCTCCGCGGCCTTCGACACGACCGTGACGGGCTTGTTCGTTCCGCTGCTGGCCGGCGGCCGCGTTCACCTCGCAGCGCTGGAGGAGGACGCGCTGCCCCGGCAGGGGCTCGCGGGAACCCGGTGCACGTTCCTCAAGGGCACGCCGAGCCACCTGACCCTGCTCAACGCCCTGCCCGCGGAGTTCTCGCCGACGGAGGAACTGCTGCTCGCCGGCGAGGCCCTGCTGAGCGGCGGCCCGCTCGCCGAGTGGCGTCAGCGCAACCCGTCGGCCACGGTGTTCAACGTCTACGGCCCGACCGAGACCACGGTCAGCTGCACCCAGTACCGGATCGGTGCGGGTGCCGCGCTCGCGCCGGGAGCCGTGCCCATCGGCCGCCCGGTGTGGAATGCGCGGGCGTACGTGCTGGACGGCGGTCTGCGGCCGGTGCCGCCGGGCGTGACGGGAGAGCTGTATCTCGCCGGGGCGGGCGTGGCAAGGGGGTATGCGAACCGCCCCGGGCTGACCGCCGAGCGGTTCGTAGCAGATCCGTTCGGGCCGTCCGGCTCGCGCATGTACCGCACCGGGGACCTGGTCCGCTGGAACGACGACGGCGACCTGGTGTTCGTGGGGCGGGCCGACGACCAGGTGAAGGTCAGGGGTCACCGGATCGAACCGGGCGAGATCGAAGCGGTCCTCGCCCGCCACCCCGGCCTCCTCCGGGCCGCCGTCGTCGTCCAGGAGGGCGGGCAGGCGGGGAAGCGGCTCGTGGCGTACGCGGTGCCTGCTGCCGGGGCTGCCGGTGCTGCCGTAGAGACCGGGGGCTTGCGGGACTTCGTCCGGCGTGCGCTGCCGGACTACATGGTCCCGGCGGTCTTCGTGCTGCTGGACGAGCTGCCCCTGCTGCCGAACGGGAAGCTGGACCGCGCGGCGCTGCCCGCGCCCGGAGCCGGTGCGGCGCCGCCCGCGACACGCGCTCCGCGCACACCACAGGAAGAGGTGCTCTGCGGCCTCTTCGCCCAGGTGCTCGACGTGGCCGCGGTGGGCGCGGACGACAACTTCTTCGAGCTGGGCGGCGACAGCATCATGTCCATCCAGCTCGTGTCCAAGGCCCGCGCCGCCGGGCTGGTCTTCTCCCTGCGTGATGTCTTCCTGCACAAGAGCCCCACGGCCCTGGCCGCTGCGGCCGCAAGGGCGGACGAGGCCGGCGAGCAGGCCGGTGAGGCTCCTGACGCCGGCACCGGGCGGCTGCCGCTGACCCCGGTCATGCACCGGCTGCGGGACCGCGGAGGTGCGCTCGACGCGTTCCACCAGTCGGTGCTCCTGCAGGTTCCCGGGGATCTCGGTGCGGCTCGGCTCACGGCGGCGCTGCAAGCGGTGCTGGATCACCACGACGTCCTGCGGATGAAGGTGACCGGGTACCCCGGCGGCGAGTGGCAGCCGGACATCGCGCCCCGCGGCACGGTCGCGGCGAGCTCCTGCCTGCGCCGCGTGGACGTGGCCGGGCTGGACGCGGCCGCATTGCGTGCGGTGATCGCCGCAGAGGGCGCTGCCGCGGTGCGGCGGTTGGCTCCCGGGCACGGGACGGTGCTGCAGGCGGTGTGGTGCGATGCCGGCCGTGCCCGTCCGGGCCGGTTGTTGCTGGTGCTGCATCACCTGGTGGTCGACGGGGTGTCCTGGCGCATTCTGCTGCCGGACCTGGCCGCAGCCGTTGCAGCGATCGCGGCGGATCGCGCGGTGGAGCTTGCTCCCGTACCGACGTCGTTCCGCCGCTGGGCCCACATGCTCGTGGAGCACGCCCGCGAACCGAAGCGGGTCGCTGAAGCGGCATGGTGGGAGCGGGTGCTCGACGGGCCGAGTGTGATGCCGGCGGACCGGCCGCCCCGGGAGGACGACGTCACCCGGACCATGACCATGACGATCCCCCCGGAACGGGCGGCACCGCTGCTCACCGGCGTACCGGCCGCGTTCCGTGCCAACGTCAACGACGTGCTGCTGACAGCCCTGGCGGTAGCGCTCCTGGCCCGGGACCAGCGGCGTGGCGGGGACGGGACGGAGCTGCTGGTCGACGTGGAAGGGCACGGACGGGACGAGTTCGTTCCCGGGCTGGACGTGTCACGCACCGTGGGCTGGTTCACCAGCGTCTTCCCCGTACGGCTCAGGCTTGACGGCGTCGACCTCGCCCAGGCGCTGGCAGGCGGCCAAGCCGCCGGTCAAGCACTCAAGACCGTCAAGGAACAACTCCGAGCAGTCCCCGACCAGGGCATCGGCTACGGACTCGCCCGCTACCTCAACCCCACCACCCGGCCACGCCTCTCCAAGCCGACGGCTCCCCAGATCGGCTTCAACTACCTCGGACGATTCTCCGCCGCGGACACCGGCGCATGGACCGTGGCCGAAGAAGCCGACGCCCTTGCCGCAGCGGCCGGCGCCGGGCTGCCGGGCCCGGCGCACCACCTCGCCGTCAACGTCCTGGCCAGGGACGGTGCCGAGGGAACCGAGCTGGTGGCTTCCTGGACGTGGACCGAGCAGGCACTGTCCGAAGAGGACGTCCAGGAGCTCACCGGGCTCTGGTCCCGGGCACTCGACGCGTTCGTCAGGCACACCGCTCAGCCCGGCGCGGGCGGCCGGACCCCCTCGGACTTCCCCCTGGTGCCGCTGACGCAGAGCCGCCTCGACCGTCTGGCTGCCGGGCCCTGGGGAGGAGCGCCGGGGCTGCAGGACATCCTGCCGGTCTCGCCGCTGCAGGAGGGCTTGCTGTTCCACTCGGCCTTCGACGAGGAGATGCCGGACGTCTACACCGTGCAGCTCGTCCTCCGTCTCCAAGGGCCTCTGGACGCGGCGGCCTTGCGGGCTTCGGCGGAGGCGTTGCTGCGTCGGCACGCCGCTTTGCGGGCGGGCTTCCGGCAGGAGGACGCGGACCGTCCGGTGCAGGTGATTCCGCGGGAGGTGGCGGTGCCCTGGCGTGAAGCCGACCTGACCGGGCACGGTGACCCCGGACCGGAACTGGCCCGGCTGCTGGCCGAGGACCGCGCCCACCGCTTCGACCCCGCCCGGCCCCCGCTCCTGCGCTTCACCCTCATCCGCACCACCCCCG
>NZ_JBPQTW010000335.1:0-4712 GCF_051386535.1 Streptomyces sp. URMC 127 | reverse complement strand
CCTCCCCGACAAGGCAGACACGAGATGACCGCAAGCCACACGCACCTGACCCCCGACCTCCCGCCGGTCGTCGAGACCCCGGACCTCCCCGGCGCCCAGCACCCCCGCGCTGCCGGCGAGAGCGGGCCGGAGGACGGCGCCGGACACGGCCGTGGCGCCCACCGCGCAGAGCACGATGGGCGCCACGAAAGCGCAGGTCAGGATTCCGGCGGCTGACAGTGACCCTTCCCGCGCCTGCCGCGCGGGCGGGTCCGGTGGTCCCGCCCGGGCGCGGGGGTCACTAGTCGGCGATGACGCAGGTGTTGCCGAAGGTCGGATTCAGGAGGGCGATGATGTCGATCGTGTTGCCGCACAGGTTGATCGGGATCTGAATCGGGACCTGAATGGTGTTGCCGGAGATGACACCGGGCGAGCCGACGGCCGCGCCTTCTGCTCCCGCGGTGGCGGACGCGACTCCGGCAGCGCCCGTGACGGCGACGCCGGCGGCAGCGGTCAGGACGGCAGCCTTGGCGATACGCGACATGGCTAAACCTTTCTCATGGGTGGTGAGCGGCAATTGTGTCCGGTGTAACTGTGGAGACAGGCCGGATATAGACACGCAAAGTCGCAATTAACCCGGAAGACCCAATAAGTGGTATGTGATGCCCGAGGCGCGGGACGCCGCGCGCACAGCCCGCGCACAGGCCCCCGCGCCTGCGGGTTTGGTGCCACCACCCCCGCCTACGTACAGTTTCCTGTCAGCTTGATTCGAACAGACGAACCGGGAAACAACAGCGGCGATGACGGTCACCGAGGTCACTGAGGACAGCCGCGAGGGCGCAGGCGCAGCGGAGGAGTACGGGCCGGGCATCGACCCCGAGCGCATGGCGATCTGCCTGAGCGTGCTGGCGGAGCTCGACGACCTGCCCGTCGACCACCCCGACGCGATAGCCGTCCGCCGCGCCACGTCCGGCATCTACCGCACGGTCAAGCAGCGCCGCCGCCAGGAGCGCCGCGCCGCCAAGACCGCCCACGACAAGGCCGTCACCGAGGCCACGGCCACCGGCGCCGCCGACCGCATCGACGACGAGACCCGGGGCATACCCCTCGCCGCCACCGCCACCACCAAGATCGTCGGCATCCTCGAACGCCCCCGGTCCTGCTACATCTGCAAGACCCGCTACACCGAGGTCGACGCGTTCTACCACCAGCTCTGCCAGACCTGCGCGGCGGAGAACCACGCCCGCCGCGACGCCCGCACCGACCTGACCGGCCGGCGCGCCCTGCTCACCGGCGGCCGCGCGAAGATCGGCATGTACATCGCGCTGCGGCTGCTGCGCGACGGCGCGCACACCACGGTCACCACGCGCTTCCCCAACGACGCCATCCGCCGCTTCAAGGCGATGGAGGACAGCGCGGACTGGCTGCACCGGCTCAAGATCGTCGGCATTGACCTGCGCGACCCCGCGCAGGTCGTCGCCCTCGCCGACTCCGTCAGCGCCGAGGGCCCGCTCGACATCCTGATCAACAACGCGGCCCAGACCGTACGCCGCTCCCCGGCCGCCTACCGCGAGCTGATCAGCGCCGAGTCCGCGCCGCTGCCCGCGGGCGAGCTGCCGGCCTGCGAGGTCTTCGGCGCCTTCGGCAGCGGCGCCCAGCCCGAGCTGCCCGCGCCCGCCGGCAGCAAGCACGACTCCCTGACCCCGCAGGCCCTCACCGAGCTCGCCCTCACCAGCGGCTCCGCGTCCCTGGCCCGCGTCGAGGCCGGCACCGCCATCGACGCCGGCGGGCTCGTCCCCGACCTGGACGCCACGAACACCTGGATCCAGGCGGTCGGCGAGGTCGACCCCGTCGAGCTCCTCGAAGTCCAGCTGTGCAACGTCACGGCCCCCTTCGTGCTGGTCAACCGGCTGCGGCCGGCCATGGCCGCGTCCCCCGCGCGCCGCAAGTACGTGGTCAACGTCTCCGCCATGGAGGGCGTCTTCAGCCGCGGCTACAAGGGCGCGGGCCACCCGCACACCAACATGGCCAAGGCCGCGCTCAACATGCTCACGCGCACCAGCGCGCAGGAGCTGTTCCAGACCGACAACATCCTCATGACCAGCGTCGACACCGGCTGGATCACCGACGAGCGCCCCCACCCGGACAAGGTCCGCCTCGCCGAGGCCGGCTTCCACGCGCCCCTCGATCTCGTCGACGGCGCGGCGCGCGTCTACGACCCGATCGTGCGCGGCGAGCAGGGCGAGGACCTGTACGGCTGCTTCCTCAAGGACTACCGCCCGGCGGGCTGGTAGCCACCCGTGGACGTCCGCGTCCTGCGGGTCTTCACCGGCCCGGACGGCTCCGGCGGCAACCCGCTGGGCGTCGTCCACGACGGCCGGTCCGTGCGCGGCTCCGCGGCCCGGCAGCGGCTGGCCGCGGAGCTCGGCTTCAGCGAGACGGTCTTCGTGGACGACCCCGCGCGCGGGGTCGTCGACATCTTCACGCCGAGCGGGCGCCTGCCCTTCGCGGGGCATCCGCTGGTGGGCGCGGCCCGGCACCTGCGGCAGTGCGGGTACCCGGCGGACGTGCTGCGCCCGCCGGCGGGCGACGTGCCGTCGTGGACGGCGGACGGCGTCACGTGGATCCGCGCCCGCGCCTCCTGGGCCACGGGCCGGCTCCTCCAGCAGTACGCCCGCCCTGCCGACGTCGACGCCCTCCCCGCCCCGCCGCCGGGCTCCGGCTGGCTCTACGCCTGGTCCTGGCAGGACGAGCCGGCGGGCCGCGTCCGCGCCCGGGGCTTCCCGCGCCGCGGCGACGGCATCACCGAGGACGAGGCGACGGGGGCGGCGGCGATCTCCCTCACCACCGCGCTGCGCCGCGGTCTGCACATCAGCCAGGGCACGGGGTCGTGCATCCGCACGGGGTTCGAGGGGGAGTACGTGACGCTGGGTGGTGCGGTCGACGGGGTTCCGGTGGCCCGGGGCCGTGTGACCGACGGCTGACCTGTGGGTCGGGCACCGCCGGGTACCGCCGATGTGGTTGCTCGCCGTGGCGGCGGGATTGAGGGGGCCGGCGGAAGATCGGCCCCTGCCGGGGTCCGGAACCGGTCGGCGGCCAGCGGGTGACCGGTGGGTTCGGCACCGCCGGGTACGACCGTGGGGGTTGCTCGCCGCGGCGGCGGAAGGATTCGGCGGCCGGGACCTGTCGGTTGGGCACCGCCGGATGCCGCCGTGGTGGTTGTTCGCCGTGGCGGCGGGCCCGGGGCGTGTGATCGGCGGGTGACTGCGAGTTCGGCACCGTCGGATGCCGCCGATGTGGTTGCTCGCCGCGGCGGCGGAAGTTCTCCGGAGGGCCGGGAGTGCGGAGCGCGGGCGGCCCCGGTGGGTGTCCGGCTACGCCGCCAACCCTCGCGCGACCGGGTGGAGCGTGGCGTACTCCAAGGGGGCCGACGGGTCGATCGACACGTCCAGGGGGGCCGGGGCCGCGCCCGCGCGGGCCAGGAGGTCACCGACCGCGGCGATCATCGCGCCGTTGTCCGTGCAGAGCCGCAGCGGCGGCACCCGCAGCTCGACGCCCGCCGCGGCGCACCGCTCCTGGGCCAGCGCCCGCACCCGCGAGTTGGCGGCGACGCCGCCGACGACGACCAGCGTCCCCACCCCGTGCTCCACGCACGCCCCCACCGCCTTGCGCGTCAGCACGTCGGCCACCGCCTCCTGCAAGGACGCCGCCCCGTCCGCGACGGGCAGCGCACGCCCCGCCGCCCGGTGCTGTTCCGCCCACCGCGCGGCCGCCGTCTTCAGCCCGGAGAACGAGAAGGCGTAGCGGTCGTGCCGCGGCCCCGTGAGCGGCCGCGGGAACGGCACCGCCCGCGGATCGCCCTCCCGCGCCACCCGGTCGACGGCCGGGCCGCCCGGATAGGGAAGCCCGAAGACCCGGGCCACCTTGTCGAAGCACTCGCCCGCCGCGTCGTCCAGCGTGTCCCCGAGGTGCAGGATCGGATCGCGCGCCAGATCCCGTACGAGAAGCAGCGACGTGTGCCCGCCGGAGACGATGAGCACCATGCAGGGATCGGGCAGCGGCCCGTGCTCCAGCGTGTCGGCGGCCACGTGCCCCGCAAGGTGGTGCACCCCGTACAGCGGCACGTCCAGGGCATAGGCGATCCCCTTCGCCGCGGCCAGGCCCACCTGGAGCGCGCCGGAGAGCCCGGGCCCGGTCGTCACGGCGACGGCGCCGATGTCCCGCATCGTCAGCCCCGCGTCGGCGAGCGCCGCACGCACCACGGGCGCCGCGGCGTGCACGTGCGCGCGGGCCGCGATCTCGGGGACGACGCCGCCGAAGCGCGCGTGCTCGTCCATGCTGGAGGCCACCGCGTGGCCCAGCAGCTTCCCGTCCCGCACCAGACCGGCGCCGGTCTCGTCACAGGACGACTCGATACCCAGCACCACCGGCGAACGCACCACGCGCACCTCCTGCCTTTCTTTAGCAATTGCACATCCTATGCAACAAGGTGCCCGGGCGCCGCTCCGCCACCGGCGGTCAGTAGAGTTCCCCTGCCCCAGCCCGCAGCGAACGCCGAGGTGACAGCCCGTGAGCCCCGCCCCCGTCACCGTCGTCGGCATCGGCGCCGACGGCTGGCCCGGCCTCGCCCCCGTCTCCCAGGAGGCGCTGCGCGCCGCCGAGGTGATCATCGGCGGCCCCCGCCAGCTGGACCTGCTCCCCGCGGACTGCCCCGCCGAACGCGTCCCCTGGCC
>NZ_JBPQTW010000334.1:0-4723 GCF_051386535.1 Streptomyces sp. URMC 127 | reverse complement strand
GACCTTCCCGCGCGATTAGCTCAGCGGGAGAGCGCTTCCCTGACACGGAAGAGGTCACTGGTTCAATCCCAGTATCGCGCACACCGATCGGCCGGAGGCCGGGGCTTGAACAGCTCCGGCCTCCGGCCGTTTGTGCAGGCAGAGCGCGTGCGAACGGCCGGATGGGATCGCATGGGAGCAGTACGAAGGGCCGGGCGCCTCCCCAGGTGCCCGGCCCTTCGTGCCGTCCGCCGTACCCCCGTCCCCACGGGGTTGATCCACCGGCTTGTCCCCGGCCCGGGCCGCTCTCCCGGGCCCGGGGCGCTCAGCGCCCCAGCATTCCGGCGACGGACGACGCTTGTGTGACGACGGCGTCCCAGCCGCCGAAGAGGAAGGCGAGGAACGCCGCGAGGGGCACCACCATGGCCGTGGCCACCAGCGGGTGCCGGGTGCCGGAGGGCCGCGGCGCGAACAGGCCCGCGACAAGGCCGGCGGCGCGGTGGCCGCGTGGCCCGGCCGTACGTCCCGCCGTGTCCGCCATGGCTGTGCTCCCCGTCCTCTCGCTGTCCCCTGCTTCGGTACTGTGCGAAGCCCTGCCTCGGTACTTTGCGAAGTCTCACGAGCGGCGGGCGTCTGACCTCGGGGGACGAGTGCTGCACCCGCCGCTCGACCTCCAATCTAGGGGCGCCGCCACCGGCGGGCGTCATGCCCTCGTACCGATTGGCGGGCATCCGGGAGGATGAGCGGCGGCCGGGCGGCTACTCCCCTGGTTGGAGACGGGCGGTCCGTCCCCCGGGGACTTCCCGGAGGGGGAGCCCCGGAGCGTGAAGGAATCCGCCCTGGTCGGTGTGGTTTCGCTCACGTCCGGCCCGCCCTCGTACGTAATGATCTTCACTGCCCGGCCGGCCGCTCCTCCGCTCGCCGCACCCGCCTCAACGGCCCCTCCCGTCTCGTGCGAAGTGCCGGGTCACGGGCCGGGTCCGGCTCCAATCCCCCTGCGGCAGCGGCCCCTTGGGACCGCTCCCCCGCGCCGGGGGTGCACGGCCGCCGCCCCGGGCCCGCGGGCGGCCGGGCGCGCCGGGCGCGGGCAATCCACTTGCCGACGCATGCGCGGCCTATCAGCGCGCCCGCCCGTCAATCCGTAAGCTGTGCCACGTCAGACGGACCGGGCAGCGGGGATGAAGATGGCGATGATGCGGCTCCGGCGCGAGGACCCGCGAGTCGTCGGCTCGTTCCGGCTTCACCGCCGGCTCGGCGCGGGCGGCATGGGCGTGGTGTACCTCGGCTCCGACCGGCGCGGGCAGCGCGTGGCGCTGAAGGTGATCCGGCCGGACCTGGCCGAGGACCAGGAGTTCCGCTCGCGCTTCGCGCGCGAGGTGCAGGCGGCCCGGCGGATCCGCGGCGGCTGTACGGCGCGGCTCGTGGCCGCCGACCTGGACGCGGACCGCCCCTGGTTCGCGACGCAGTACGTGCCGGGCCCCTCCCTGCACGACAAGGTGAACGAGGACGGGCCGCTGTCGGCCGCTCAGACGGCCTCCATCGGGGCGGCCTTGGCCGAAGGCCTGCTGGCCGTGCACGACGCGGGCGTGGTGCACCGGGACCTCAAGCCGTCGAACATCCTGCTGTCCCCCAAGGGCCCCCGCATCATCGACTTCGGCATCGCGTGGGCGACGGGCGCGAGCACGCTCACGCACGTGGGCACCGCGGTCGGCTCCCCCGGCTTCCTCGCCCCCGAGCAGGTCCGGGGCGCCGCGGTGACCCCCGCCACGGACGTCTTCGCCCTCGGCGCGACCCTCGCCTACGCCTCGACCGCGGACTCTCCCTTCGGGCAGGGCAGTTCGGAGGTCATGCTCTACCGGGTCGTCCACGAGGAACCCCAGCTCATGGCCGTGCCGGACGCCCTGGCACCGCTGATCCACGCCTGTCTGGCCAAGGATCCCGAGGAGCGGCCGAGCACGCTGCAGCTGTCCCTGCGGCTGAAGGAGATCGCGGCCCGGGAGGCGCACGGCCTCTCCGAGGGGCGGCACCCTCTGACGCGCCGTGAGCCCGACCGGCCGGCCGACCGGCGCCCCGCGGAGTACGCGGAGCAGCGCACCGAACGGCCCACGGTCAAGGCGCCCGCGCCGCACCACCCGCCGCAGGCCGCCCGGCCCGAGCCCGGCCGCCGGCCGGCCGCGCGGCCCGGACGGGCGGCGCGGGCGAACGGCGCGCGCGGGCAGTCCGCCCGGGGTGCGGCGGGTGCCGCGGCCCGGCGCGGCGGGCAGCCCGCGGCCCGGACGGGCGCGGGGGCCCGGCGGCCCGCGCGTGACCCGCGGCTGCTGCGCCAGCGGGTGACCGTCTTCATCGTGGTGACGCTGCTGGTCGCGCTGGGCATCGCCGTGGCCCAGGGCTGTCAGGGGCCGGACCGGCGCAACGACGGGTTGCGCGTGTCCCGCGGCGCGGAGCTTCCGGCCGCCCCGGGGGACGGCCTCGGCTTCGCCGGGGGCGGCCTGCCGGTGCGGGGGCTCTGAGGGCCTCCCGGGGCTCAGTCCTGCGGCCGGCCCGCCGTCACCGCGTAGAACGACACCGCCGCGGCCGCGCCCACGTTGAGCGAGTCGATGCCGTGGGCCATGGGGATGCGCACCCATTCGTCCGCAGCCATCAGGGCGCGCGTGGACAGGCCGGCCCCCTCCGCCCCGAGCATCAGGGCGACGCGCTCCAGGCGGTGCGGCGCGGCCGCGTCGATGGACGTCGCCTTCTCGTCGGGCGTGAGCGCCAGGATCCGGAAGCCCGCCTCCCGTACGGTCTCCAGGTCGCGGGGCCAGGTCTCCAGGCGCGCGTACGGCACGGAGAACACCGCGCCCATGGACACCTTGACGGAGCGCCGGTAGAGCGGGTCGGCGCAGTCCGGGGAGAGCAGGACCGCGTCCATGCCGAGGGCCGCCGCGCTGCGGAAGATCGCGCCGATGTTGGTGTGGTCGTTCACGGCCTCCATGACCGCGACGCGGCGCGTGGTCCGCAGCAGCTCGGCCGCGGACGGCAGCGTCTTGCGCTGCATGGAGGCGAGCGCCCCGCGGTGGACGTGATAGCCCGTCACCCGTTCGGCGAGCTCGGGGCTCACCGCGTAGACGGGGGCGGGCGACTCCTCGATGACGTCGCGCATCACGTCGACCCACTTGGCGGACAGCAGCATCGAGCGCATCTCATAGCCCGCGTGGCGGGCGCGCCTGATGACCTTCTCCCCCTCGGCGATGAAGAGTCCCTCGGCGGGCTCGCGGCGGCGGCGCAGCTCGACGTCGGTCAGGCCGGTGTAGTCGTGCAGGCGCGGGTCGGCGGGGTCGTCGATGGTGATGATGTCGGCCATGTCGTCCTGGTCCTTGGTACGGGGTGCTCGGTCGCCGGAGGGCGTGGCGGTGGTGTGCCGCCCGGTGGTGTCTCCGGCCGGTTGTCTATCGGCCGGTGCCTACCGTCACGACGTCGCCCACGACGATGACCGCGGGGGGCCGTATCCCTTCCGCCTTGACGCGCTCGGCGACGGTCGCGAGCGTCGCGTCGACGCGCCGCTGGGCCGCGGTGGTGCCCTCCTGCACGACGGCGACGGGGGTTCCGGCGGCCCGGCCGTGCCGCACGAGGGTGCCGGCGATGGCCCCGATGTTCTCGACGGACATCAGCAGGACGAGCGTGCCGCGGAGCCGGGCGACGGCCTCCCAGTCGACGAGGGAGCGCGGGTCGTCGGGCGCGACGTGGCCGCTGACGACGGTGAACTCGTGCGCGACGCCCCGGTGGGTGACGGGGATGCCGGCGGCGCCGGGGACGCTGATCGTGCTGGAGATGCCGGGGACGACCGTGCACGGGATGCCGTGCTCGGCCAGGGCCTGGGCCTCCTCCATGCCGCGGCCGAAGACGTACGGGTCGCCGCCCTTGAGGCGGACGACGGACTTGCCCGCCCGGGCGTGCTCGATCAGGGCGTTGTTGATGGCCTCCTGGGCCATGAAACGCCCGTACGGGATCTTCGCGGCGTCGATGACCTCGACGTGCGGGGGGAGCTCGTCGAGGAGGTCGCGCGGGCCGAGGCGGTCGGCGATGACGACGTCGGCGCCGGCGAGGAGACGGCGGCCGCGCACGGTGATGAGGTCGGGGTCGCCGGGTCCGCCGCCGACGAGGGCGACGTGGCCGGTGGCGGGGCGGCTGCGGAAGTGCGGGGCCGTCAGGGAGCCGTCGCGCAGGCCTTCGACGATCGCGTCGCGGACGGCGGCGGAGCGGCGGGGGTCGCGGCCGGTCAGGACGGCGACGGTGACGCCCTCGCTGCGGCCGGTGGCGGGCGTCCAGGCGGTGGCGGCGTCCGCGTCGTCGCTGCGCACGGCCCACACGCGGCGGGCCTCGGCCTCGGCGGAGGCGGCCCGGTTGGCCTCGGGGTCGTCGGTGGAGATCAGGGCGTACCAGGCGCCGTCGAGGTCGCCGTCGCGGTAGCGGCGGGGCTCCCAGCGCAGCTCGCCGGCGTCGGCCATCGCTTCGACGGAGGGGGTGACGGAGGGAGAGATCAGCAGGACGTCCGCGCCGGCGGCGATCAGCGCGGGGAGGCGGCGCTGGGCGACCTGGCCGCCGCCGAGGACGACGACGCGGCGGCCCGCGAGGCGCAGTCCGACGGGGTAGGCGGCGGATTCGTTGTGCTCGGCGTTGTGCTCGGCCATGGGCGTGCGGGTCTCCTCGTGGCGGGCGAATGCGCTGGTGGGGACACCCTACGGTGCGGTGGAGGGTCGGGGGC
>NZ_JBPQTW010000333.1:0-4729 GCF_051386535.1 Streptomyces sp. URMC 127 | reverse complement strand
CCCCGAACGCCCCAGCGTCCGGGGACCGCGGGCGCGGGGGTGCGGGCGCGCGGGGGCGCGGGACGCGGGCGCGCGGGGGCGCGGGCACGGCGGACGCGGTGGAGGAGACCGAGATCCATGTCCCAGTCGCAGAACGCCGGTGACGGCCGGCGGGCACGAGGCTCCCGCAAGGTGCGGAACTCGCGGCAGATGCGGCGGAATCCGCGCCGGCGGGCGCGTGCGGATTCTTCGGCTTCCAGGCCGCCGTCCCCCCAGGCGCGCGACTCCCGGCGCAAGGCCGTCGTCGCCGTCCTCCTCGCCGTGGCCCTGTGCGTGGGCAGCTGGCTGATCCGGCGCGGGGCCGACATCCAGGACCCGCCGCCGCAGCCCTCCGCGGCCGAGGCCTTCCCGGCCACCGGGCCCCGTACGGGACCTGTGCGCGGCGAACGCGCGACCCCGCCGCTGCCGATCGCCGTGCCCACCCGGGTGCGGATCCCGGCCATCGACGTCGACGCGCCGCTGGAGCCCCTGCGCCTGCTCCCCGACGGCAGCCTCTCCAGCCCGCGCGACGACGAGAGCAACGTCGCCGGCTGGTACGCGGACGGCGCCGCCCCCGGCACAACCGGCACCGCCGTCGTCGCCGGGCACGTCGACACCGCCACCGGGCCCGCCGTCTTCTACAACCTCGGCGCCCTGAAGAAGGGGTACCGCGTGGAGGTCGCGCGCGCGGACGCCCGCACGGCCGTCTTCACCGTCGACGCGATCGAGGTGTACAGCCGGGCGGACTTCCCCTCGCAGAAGGTCTACGGGCCCGCCGGGCGCCCCGAGTTGCGCCTGATCACCTGCGGGGGCGGGTTCTCCGAGGAGAGCCACGCGTATCTCGGCAACGTCGTCGTTTACGCGCACCTCAGCGGGGTGCGGTGAGCGGTGGGCGGCGGTCGTGTCAGGTGGTGGTTTCCGGCGGGCGCGCGCCGCTTCCGGCCGCCTGCGTCTCGCGGGCCCACGCCGTCAGCCCCGCCACGAACCCCGCCCGGTCGCGGGGCGACAGGCTGTCGAGCGCGCGCAGCAGCGGCTGCGAGCGGGTGGCGATGAACGCCTCGACCGCCGGGCGGTGATCGTCCACGACGGCCACGAGCGTGCGGCGCCGGTTCGCCGGGTCCTCGCGGCGCTCGACCAGGCCGGCCCGGTTCAGGGCGCCGACCAGCTCGCTCGTCGTCGACAGGGACAGCCGCATCCTGCGCGCCAGCTCGCTCACGGCCAGGGGCGCTTCGGCGATCAGCTGGGGCAGGACCGCGCCGTGCCGCGCCGTGAGGTTGTGCGCCTCGAAGAGCGCGCGCAGCTCCTGCGGCATCTCGGTGCGGGCCTGGCGGATGTACGGGGAGAGCAGCGGGACGAGACCGATCGCTTCGGTCTCCTCGGGGGTGGGGAGCCGGGGGCGGTCCTTCCCCGGTGCAGGGTCGTGCGGCATACTGCCGACTATAGACGCTTCGTGAATCCGAACTATTCTGAGATTCGAAGTGCGAAGGCCTAGGGACTAGGGGGGAGCTGTCATGCCGGCGATCCGTTACCACGACGCGCTGAACGACGCGCTGGAGCGCATGGACGACCTGGGGTACGAGCGCGGGGCCGGTGCCGACCTCGCCAACCACGGGCCCATGGGCGCCGAAACGCTCGCCGCCCTCGGCCACGGCGGCGAAGTGGCCGCCTGGGTCGAGGGCTACCGCACCGCCATGCCCCACCACGAGGTGCCCGCCCGCGCCTTCGCCCTCGACCCCGCCGACGAGGCGTCCTGGCGCCCGGCGCTCGGCGACTTCTCCCGCGCGGGCGACTGGGAAGAGCTCTTCCGGCGCGAACTCGCCTCCGCGCCCTGGCGGGACGTGCTCGTCCGCTGGTGGCCCCGGCTCCTGCCCGGCCTGCTCGCCGGCCTGACCCACGGGCTGATCCGTACGGCCCACGCCGTGCGCTCCCTCGCCGCCGTCGCCGGCGATGACGGCCGGGAGCCGACGCCGCATCAGCTCACCGAGCTCGCCCGGGGCATGGCCTACTGGGCCGCCCGCTTCGCCCACCTGCCCGGCGAAGTCCGCATGAGCGGCCACCACGACCTGGCCGGCGCCGTCGCCGCGCTGCCCCGCACCGCCTACGCGGGGCCGGGCAAGCGGGGGCGCGCCGTGGCCGCGCAGCGGCTCGCCCGGCCCGGCGAGCTCGCCGGCTACCACGAGGCGCTCGGCGCCCTCGCCCCCGGCGGGGCGCAGTGGCTGCTCAGCGAGATGACCACCACCTTCGCCGGCGTCTACCTCGGGCACCCCGAGCTCTTCCCCGTGCCGCTGGTGCACGCCGTCACCGCGCCCGCCGCCGTACGGCTCGTGCTGCCGCACCTGCCCGGCGAGCTCCACGAGCCGTCGGTGGCCGCCCTCTGGCACGTGCACACCGCGCTGCTGCTGGCCTTCACCGACGACCGGGGCGGGGAGGAGACGGCGGCCCGGGAAGCGGCGGAGGCGGACGTGCCGCCGTTCGACGAGCTGGTCGCGCGGGCCGTGGAGCACGGCGACGAGCACGTCCTGAAGTTCACGGAGGCGTGCCGGCGGGAGCACGCGCTGCGGCCGGACGCCCGTTACGGGGCGGCGGTCGTGGCGGCGCAGCGGCGGATCAAGCCGCGGCGTTAGCGGGTGCGGCTGCCGGGGCCCGGTGGGGGTGCGGCCGGCGCCCGGTGGGTGGGCCGGGCGCCGGGGCCTCCGGGGCAGGGTCCCTGGACCGTATATTTACGGCGCCGTGCCCTCATGCGTGGTGGCACCCGGCACTTGGCGCCACACATACACGTCAGCGTCCAGGGACCCTGCCCCTGCGGCCCCGTCGCCCTCCCGCCGTCGTCGTCAGCCGTCCGTGCCGGTGGCTGTGGCCAGCTCCTTCAGGAGCTCCAGGATCTTCTCGCCGTGCTTCGCCAGCTTGTTCTCGCCTACGCCGCTCACCCCGGCCAGTTCGGCGAGGGACGTGGGCGATGCCGTGGCGATCTCGCGCAGCGTCGCGTCGTGGAAGATCACGTACGCCGGGACGCCCTGTTCCTTCGCCGTCGCCGCCCGCCATGCGCGGAGTGCCTCGAAGACCGGCAGGGCCTCGGGCGGGAGGTCCGCCGGTGCGGAGCGTTTGGCTGTCCCCCCGGACTTGGCGGACGGTCGGGCGGGACGCTCTGGTTCGCTCCGTAGCTTGACCTCTCGGCGTCCGCCCAGCACTTCGCCGCTCGTTTCGGTGAGGACCAGCGTGCCGTAGTCGCCCTCTACGGCCAGCAGGCCCTGCGCCAGCAGCTGCCGGACCACGCCCCGCCACTGCGCCGTGCTCAGCTCGGTGCCGATGCCGAAGACGGTGAGGCCGTCGTGGTCGTGCTGGATGACCTTCGCCGTCTTCTTGCCGAGCAGGATGTCGATGATCTGGCCGGCACCGAACTTCTGGCGCCGCTCGCGCGCCAGGCGGTAGACCGCGGACAGGAACTTCTGCGCGGCGATCGTGCCGTCCCACGTCTCGGCGGGGCTCAGGCAGGTGTCGCAGTTGCCGCAGGGGCCGCTCTCCTGTCCGAAGTACGCGAGCAGCCGCACGCGGCGGCACTCGACCGTCTCGCACAGGGCCAGCATCGCGTCGAGGTGCGCGGCCAGGCGGCGGCGGTGGGCGTCGTCGCCCTCGGAGCCGTCGATCATCTTGCGCTGCTGGACGACATCCTGCAGGCCGTACGCAAGCCAGGCCGTGGACGGCAGGCCGTCGCGCCCGGCGCGGCCCGTCTCCTGGTAGTACCCCTCGACGGACTTCGGCAGGTCGATGTGGGCGACGAACCGTACGTCCGGCTTGTCGATGCCCATGCCGAAGGCGATCGTCGCGACCATCACGATGCCGTCCTCGCGCAGGAAGCGCGCCTGGTTCGCCGCGCGGGTGCCCGCGTCCAGGCCCGCGTGGTACGGCAGTGCCTCGATGCCCTGCTGGACGAGGAACGCCGCCGTGTCCTCCACGCTCTTGCGGGAGAGGCAGTAGACGACGCCCGCATCGCCCGCGTGCTCGGTGCGCAGCAGCTCCAGGAGCTGCTTCTTGGGGTCGTTCTTGGGAACGATGCGGTACTGGATGTTCGGGCGGTCGAAGCTCGCGACGAAGTGCCGGGCGTCCTGGAGCCGGAGACGGGCGGCGATCTCGGCGTGCGTGGCCTCCGTGGCCGTCGCGGTCAGGGCGATGCGCGGCACGTCCGGCCAGCGCTCGTGCAGCGCGGACAGGGCCAGGTAGTCCGGCCGGAAGTCGTGGCCCCACTGGGCCACGCAGTGCGCCTCGTCGATGGCGAAGAGGGAGATCTTGCCGCGGTCCAGCAGCCGGAGCGTGGCGTCCACGCGAAGCCGCTCGGGCGCCAGGTACAGCAGGTCGAGCTCGCCGGCGAGGAACTCCGCCTCGACCAGCCGGCGCTCGTCCATGTCCTGCGTGGAATTCAGGAAGCCCGCCCGGACGCCGAGCGCGCGCAGCGCGTCCACCTGGTCCTGCATGAGGGCGATCAAGGGCGAGATGACCACACCGACACCCGGCCTGACCAGGGCCGGGATCTGGTAGCACAGCGACTTGCCGCCGCCCGTCGGCATCAGGACGAGCGCGTCCCCGCCCGCGACGACGTGCTCGATGATCGCTTCCTGGTCGCCCCGGAACGCGTCGTAACCGAAGACGCGCCGCAGACAGCCCAGCGCCTCACTGCCCTCGGCGGCGGGCGTGGGAGAGGGGGAAGGGATGGGGG
>NZ_JBPQTW010000332.1:0-4771 GCF_051386535.1 Streptomyces sp. URMC 127 | reverse complement strand
GCGGCGGGCGTCGCCGGCCCGGCCCCGGCCGCCCCCGCCCGGCCGCCCGGGCATCTGCCCCGGTCACCTGCCCGGACGCCCCGGCGTGCGGGTCTCTCGCATCGCTGAGACGCTGTGCCCGAGTACTGGCAGGACCCCGGGCGGGGGCCCGGAGAAAGGTGCGGCGGGCGTGGTGCACATACGCGGCGCGGTCGTGGCGGCCGTGTGGGCGGCGGTGCTGGCCGGGCCCGGCGCGGGCCCCGCTCCGGCCGCGGCCGCGGCGTCCCCCGCGGCCGGGCGTGGCGCCGTACGCCCCGGCGGCGACCGTCTGGAACCGGCCATCCGCTACGCCCTGGGCCATGTGGGCGACTCCTTCGCCATGGGCGGCGACGGGCCCCGCCGCTGGGACTGCTCGGGGCTCGTCCAGCAGGCCTACCGTCGCGCGGGCGTACGACTGCCGCGCATCGCCGCCGACCAGTACCGCGCGACGCAGCGGATCAGCCGCCGCGCACTGCAGCGGGGCGACCTCGTCTTCTGGTCCCGCAACGGGCGCGCCTCCGGCGTCCACCACGTGGCGCTCTACCTGGGCGGCGGCCGCTACGTCGAGGCCCCGCGGCCGGGCCTGAAGGTCCGCGTCTCGACTTTCGCCCACTACCGGCCGAATCTGTACGGCCGGGTCCGTTGAGGGGTGTGGGGCGGGGCGGGGTGCCGGGCCGCGGTGGCCGGTCATTCCGCCGGGCCGTCGCCCGGTCCACGGCGGCTCCCGTACCTGAAGGCACCTGACGGACTCCGTCAAGAGCGCCTCCTTGAACGGCCAATGACCGCAGCCCGCGCCGCGGCCGCCGCACGTCCATGCACGCAGGGCAACCGCGGTCCCGGCGAACGCGCAGCGAAGCCGCCCCGTACGCGAAGCGACCGGATCGTTGCGGCCGTTGGCCTAGACATGCCAAACGGCCGGTACTAGCCTCCGCCTTGGTCTAGACCGCATTTCACTCGCCTCACAGAACCCCCCACGTTCTCCGAGGAGCAAAAGGCATGCGCAGAAAGATCAGTGCGGCGATCATCGGCCTCGGCATCGCCGGCACCTCCCTGTTCGCCACCGGCAGCGCGAGCAGCCACGGCTACACCGACACCCCCACCAGCCGGCAGGTGTACTGCGCCAACGGCACCGTCCGGGACTGCGGCGAGATCCAATGGGAGCCGCAGAGCGTCGAGGGCTCCAAGGGCTTCCCGGCCCGCGGGCCCGCCGACGGCACGATCTGTGCCGGCGGCAACAGCCGCTTCGCGGAGCTCGACGATCCGCGCGGCGGCCGGTGGCCCGCCACGAAGGTCGGCGCGGGCCAGAGCTACACGTTCCGGTGGCGGCTCACCGCCCGCCACGCCACGACCGACTTCCGCTACTACCTCACCAAGCCCACCTACGACCCGAGCCGGCCGCTCACCCGGGCCGACCTCGAACTCCAGCCGTTCCTGACCGTGCCCTACGGCGGCCGGGTGCCCGACGCCACCGTTTCCCACCAGGGCACGTTCCCCTCCGGCCGGACGGGCAAGCAGCTCGTCCTCGCCGTGTGGACCATCGCGGACACGGGCAACGCGTTCTACGCCTGCTCCGACGTCCAGTTCTGACGGCCTCCGCAGGCCTCGCCACGGACGCCGGAGCTCCCCGGGGCCTCCCCGGCCCCACCCCGGGGAGGCGCCCTTCGGTTCGCCCGGCCGTACGGGCTTGGCCGGTCCGGCACCGCCGGTGACGTCCGGTGGGGGTTGCGCGCCGCGGCGGCGGCACCAACCCCTCCGGCTTCGCCGCGCGAGAAGCCTTCCGCAGGAAGAAACGGTGAAAGGGTGGGGACGGGGCTTTTCCCTCCGCCGCGACGGCGGACAACCCCCGCCGGGCTGTCCGGCGGTGCCGGACCCGCCCCCGCCGGACATCACTCGGCGTCGGTCGGCTCGCTTCCCTTCCCCGCCCGCAGTGCGAACCGCGCAAGCACCCCCGCGACCACCAGCGCCACCCCCGCCAGCAGGACGTAGTCCGGAACCGCGTTGCCCACCCGCGAGGCCAGCTCCTCCAGGCGGAACTCCTGGTCGGCGTCCAGGATCCCGGGGAGCCCCGTGGTCCCGTCGTAGGCGAGGAAGAGCACGCCGATGCCGATGAAGAACAGCCCCGAGACCAGGGACGTGGTGTGCAGCCGCAGCCGGCCGAGCCGCAGCTCCCGGCCGCGCAGCCAGCGCCGGCTGCCGAGCCGGAAGCGGTCCCAGAAGACCGCCAGGACGAACAGCGGCAGCGCCATGCCCAGGGCGTAGACGGCCAGCATCGAGCCGCCGTACACGGGATTGCCGTTGACCGCGGTCACGGTCAGCACCGCACCGAGGATGGGCCCGGCGCAGAACCCGGCGAGCCCGTACACACAGCCCAGCAGGAACGTCGACGCGACCGAGCGCGGGGTGATCCGCCCTGCGGCCGCCTGCGCCTTCTTCGACGCGAAGCCGAGGCCGAGGATCTGGGCGGCGCCCATGGCGATCACGATCCAGCCGCCGGCGGTCACCAGCAGATCGCGGTGGCCGTTGAAGAGCCGGCTGGCGGCGGTGGAGGCAACGCCGAGCGGGACGAGCGTGGTCGCGAGGCCCGCGTAGAAGACGCCGGTGCGCGCGAGCAGCCGGCCCGGGCTCGCGAGGGAGTACGCGAAGAAGGCCGGCAGCAGCAGTGCGCTGCACGGGCTGACCAGGGCGAGGGCGCCGCCGAGGAAGGCGGCGAGGTAGCCGATGTCGGTCACGCCGGCCCCTTACTTCTCGCTCTTCTTCGCGGCCGCGGCGGCCCGCGCCTGGGCGATCGCCTCGTCGAAGGCGGCCATGGGCTGGGCGCCGGCGATGGGGCGGCCGCCGACCAGGAAGGACGGGGTCGAGGCCACACCGAGCCCGTACCCTTCCTGCTGGTCCTTCTTGACGGCCTCCTCGGCAGCCGACCCGTTCATGTCCGAGCGGAAGCGGTCAATGTCGGTCACGCCGGCCTTGCCGGCCAGGTCCACGAGCTTGTCCTCGGCGAGCGCGTCGCCCTTGCGCAGCTTGGCGTAGACCTCGTCGTGGAACTGCCAGAACTTCCCCTGCTGCCCGGCCGCCCAGGAGGCGCGGGCGGCGCGCTCGGAGTCCTTGCCGAAGATCGGGAAGTTGCGGAACTCGATCCGCAGCACGCCCTCGTCCACGTACTTCCTGATCAGCTCCGGCTGGCTGTCGCGGGTGAACTTGCCGCAGTACGAGCACTGGTAGTCGGCGTACTCCACGAGTACGACCGGCGCGTCCTTCCGGCCGAGCGCGAGCGGGTCGCCGTCCTTGCGGCGGCTGGTCGCCTGCTCGGCGCGCTCGTACGCGCCCTGCAGCGGGTCGGCGGAGGGGCCGCCGGCCGCGGAGGGCCCGCGCTTGCCGGAGCCGCCGCTCTTGCCGACGGCCATGCCGACGGCGACGACGGCGGCGACGAGGGCGAGGATCGCGCCCAGGGCGGCGAGGCGGCGGGGGAGGGAGACGGAGGCCGTCTTGCCGGCCTTGACCTTGGCCTTCGTCTTGGCCTTGGTCGCGGCTTCGGCGTTGGTCTTCTTGGAAGTAGCGGACATAAAGGAGAAAGCTCCCTGAAGCGTACGGAATCCGGGTATGACACAGCACGGCCCGGCGGGCCGTGGGGGCCGGATCTAGATCCGCAGGACGGGGAGCAGCTCGGCGCAGCCCGCGACGGGTGCGGGTGGCGCGCGCGGCGCAGTTACCCGGGGCGCGGTGGCCTGGGGGAGCGGGGCGCGGGCGGTGCCCGGCGCGGTGACGGGGTCGGCGTGCCCGGAGGCGACGGCGGTCTCGGCGTCCTTCAGCGGGACGTCCTGCTGCCGGCAGCTGGGGCCGGTGTCCGGGGCCTCGGCCCGTACGGGTTCCGCCGCCGGCGCGGACGCCGGGTCCGCGTGGTGTGCGGACGGGGTGGCGGCCGTGGCCGCGGCGTAGGGCTGCGCGCCGCCCGGGACGGGCCCGAAGAGGACCGCGAGGAGCAGCAGGAGCACGGCCGCGGCGGCCGTCCGATGACGCTCGGTCGTGCCGGTCACGGTTCTCCTCTCCTGGCGCGCGGCGGTGCGGACGGACGGCCCCCATGCTACGGGCCCCGCTCAGACGCCTTCCGCGGCGAGCGCCCGCAGCGAGACGCGCTGGGCGTACCAGAGCAGGGTGACGGTGGTGACGGACATCACGGCGGCGAAGGCGAAGTGACCGGCGGCCGGGACGACGGTGAAGCCGGCGACCGTGAGGGCCAGGTGGGCGCCGAGCCGCAGGGCGAGCAGGGCGATGGCCACCTTGCGGGTGTTCTTTCCGCGCCACATGCGCTTGGCCAGGCGCAGCCGCGAGCGCAGGACGGTCAGGGACACCACGGCGTTGACCGCGAACAGGGCCCCCAGCGCCCACAGGAACCGCTGGTCGGCCTGGACGAGATCGAAGCCGGCGGACGCCAGGCCCTCGAAGGCGAAGAACCAGGTCGGCAGCGGCTTGATCTCCTCGGGAGAGGCCGTGGCGGAGGCGGCTGAGGCGGCGGGGGCGGCAGGCGCGAGCGTCATCGTGTCCATGCCCATAACCCTGTCGTTCCGGCGTTCTGCCGGGCAGATCCACCGATCACCGGCTGCCGATGACATAAGTCATGAGGGGGCGGGCCGGACATACGACAAAGGCCCTCACCTTGCGGTGAGGGCCTTCGCCTGTCTGTGCGCCGCCAGGGACTCGAACCCCGGACCCGCTGATTAAGAGTCAGCTGCTCTAACCAACTGAGCTAGCGGCGCCT
>NZ_JBPQTW010000331.1:0-4775 GCF_051386535.1 Streptomyces sp. URMC 127 | reverse complement strand
GGTTACGGGAAGGGGCGGGTAGGGGAAAGAGCCCCACCCGCCCCAGCCACATCACAGCCCCAGCAGAGCCACGGCCTTAGCCGAATCCAGGCCGCACGCCTCGCCGCCGCCGGCCGTCCACGCCATCGCACACAACGCCCGCAACCCGTCCACCGGATCCCCCTCGCCCGACAGGGCAAGCGCATCCCCATCGACGGACGCCGTCCACCCCCCGCACCGGAACCCGTCCCCGGCAGGGACAACCCCGGGCTGAGCCACCAGCAGCCCCCGCAAATCCGCAGCCACAAACGTAGGCCGATGCTCCGGCCGCGCAGCGACCAGCTCCGCCGCCGTCGTCACCCCGGTCAGCACCAGCAGCGAGTCCACCCCGCCCGCGTACGCGCCCTCGATGTCCGTGTCGAGCCGGTCGCCGACCACCAGCGGCCGCTCCGCACCCGTCCGCAGCACCGTCTCCCGGTGCATCGGCGGCTGCGGCTTGCCCGCCACCCGCGGCGTCGCCCCCGTGGCTATCCGCACGACCTCCACGGCCGAGCCGTTGCCCGGGGCGATCCCCCGCCCGGTCGGAATCGTCAGGTCCGTGTTGGACGCGAACCACGGCACGCCCGCCGCCACCGCGTACGACGCCTCCATCAGCCGCGACCACGGCATGTCCGGCCCGCCGTAGCCCTGCGCGACGGCGGCCGGGTCGTCCGCCGCGGAGTCCACCGGCACCAGCCCGCGCTCGCGCAGCGCCACCCGCAGCCCCTCGGCGCCGATCACCAGCACCCGGGACCCGGCCGGCACCTGCTCGGAGATCAGCCGCGCCACGGCCTGTGCCGAGGTGATCACGTCGGAGGGCGCGGCAGGGACGCCCAGCTCCGTCAGGTGGCCGGCCACCGTGTCCGGGGTGCGGGCGGCGTTGTTGGTCACGTAGGCGAGGTGCATCCCGCCCTCGCGGGCCGCCGCCAGCGACTCGACCGCGTGCGCGATCGCCTCACCGCCCGCGTACACCACGCCGTCGAGGTCGAGCAGCGCCGTGTCGTAGGCCTCGCCGAGCGGCCGCTCACTGCCGTCGGGCCGCGTCCGGACGGTCTGATTCATCCTGTACTCGCTCCTTGTGCTGTACGTCTCTTCCACGATCATTGCTCACAGGGCCGTGAGACATAACATTTCCCAATGAGCACTCCAGGCCGAGCAGGGAAAGCAGGGCAAGGACTCCAACTCGCCCCCTTCCGAGGGCTGCGCTATGTCCCGGAACGGGTCGGCAGCCTCGCCGCCGTCACCTCGCCACCGTACGACGTCGTCGTGCGGCCCGACGGGTTGCGTCACCTGGAGACCGCCGACCCGCACAACATCGTCCGCCTGATCCTCCCCCAGGCGGCCAGCGCCGCCGACCGGCACCGGCTGGCAGCCGAGACGCTCCGCCGCTGGCAGGACGAGCAGGTCCTCGCCCCCGACCCGGAGCCCGCCCTCTACGTGTACGAGCAGCGGGGCGGCGGCATCCTGCAGCGGGGTCTCATCGGCGCACTGCGCCTCAGCCCCCGCGAGGAGGGCGTCGTCCTCCCCCACGAGGACGTCATGCCGCACATCGTCGAGGACCGCGCCGCGCTCATGCGCGGCACGGGAGCCAACCTGGAGCCCCTGCTCTTCTCCTACCGGGGCAACGGCAGCACGACGGGCGCGGCGGCCGTGATCGACCGCGTCACCGCCACCCCGCCGCTGCTGTCCACCACGACCGACGACGGGTACGCCCACCGCCTGTGGTCCGTCACCGACCCGGACAACCTCGAACTGATCGGCAAGGACCTCTCGCAGCAGCACGCCCTCATCGCCGACGGCCACCACCGCTGGGCGACGTACCTGCGGCTGCGCGCCGAGCAGGCCGCCCCCGGCCCCTGGGACTTCGGCCTGGTGCTGCTGGTGGACACCGCCCGCTACCCGCTGCGCGTACGGGCCATCCACCGCCTGCTGCACCGGCTGCCGGTCGCCGAGGCGCTGGCCGCCGTCGAGGGCGCCTTCCGCGTCCGCACGGTCGAGGGCCCGCTGCCGGCGGCGCTCGACGCGCTGGCGGAGGCGTCCGAGGAGCCGGGCAACGCCTTCGTCCTGGCCGGCGACGGCCGCTTCCACCTCCTGGACCGCCCGGACCCGGCCCTGCTGGCCCGTTCCGTCCCGACGGACCGGCCCGAGGCCTGGCGCACCCTGGACGCGACGGTCCTGCACTCGGTCCTGCTGGAGCACGTCTGGCGCGTGCCGGACGACCCGGAGCACATCGGCTACATCCACGAGACGGCCGCGGCCGTGAAGCAGGCCGAGCGGCACGGCGGCACGGCGGTGCTGATGCACCCGGTCAAGGAGGACGTGGTCCGCGAGCTGGCGGAGCAGGGCGTGACCATGCCGCGCAAGTCGACGTCGTTCGGCCCCAAGCCGGCGACGGGGCTGGTGCTGCGGAGCCTGGCCCTGAACTGACGAAGACGCCGGAGATGCCGCAGACGCCGAAGAGGGCGCCATCCCGTGTACGGGGATGGCGCCCTCTTCGGCGTTACGTCGCTACATGGCTACATGGCGTCAGCCCTTGTCGCCGTCCGCCTCGGGAGCGGCCTCGGCCGGCTTCTCGGCGGCCTCGGTGTCCTCAGCCTCGGTCTTGGCCTCGGTGCCGGCGGCCGCGGGGGCCTCGTCGCCCTCGGTGCCCTCGGTCTCCGCCAGGGCGTCCGTGAACTCGATGCCGTCCAGCTCCGCGAGGCGGTCCGAGGCGTCCGTCTGGCCGCCCTGGTCGGCCTCAAGGGCCTTGGCGAACCACTCGCGGGCCTCGGTCTCGCGGCCGACCGCCAGCAGCGCGTCGGCGTACGCGTAGCGCAGGCGGGCGGTCCACGGCTGCACGGCGTTGGAGGCGAGCTCGGGGCTCTGCAGGGTCACGACGGCGGCGTCGGCCTGGCCCATGTCCTTGCGGGCACCGGCGGCGACCAGGCGCATCTCGACCTGGCCGGCCTTGTCCAGCTTGTTGACCTCGGGCTCACCGGCCATGGCCAGCGCGCGCTCGGGACGGCCCATGCCGCGCTCGCAGTCGGCCATGACGGGCCAGAGCTCGACGGAGCCGGTCATGCGGCGGGCCGCACGGAACTCGGCGAGCGCCTCGGAGTACTTGCCCGTGGCGTACGAGGCGAAGCCGGCGGCCTCGCGCACGGCGGCGACGCGGGAGGCGAGGCGCAGCGCGATCCGGGAGTAGGCGTAGGCCTGCTCCGGGTCCTCGTCGAGCAGGTTGGCGACCATGACGAGGTTGCGGGCGACCTCCTCGGCGAGGCCCTTCGGCAGGCTCATGAGCTCCTGCCGCACGTCCGCGTCGATCTCGTCACCGGTGACGTCGTCGGGGATCGGCAGGCGCTTCACGGGCTCGCGGTCGCTGCGGTCGCGGTCGCGGTCGTCACGGCGCCCGTAGCCGCCGGAACGCTCGTCCCGCCCGCCGCGGTAGCCGCCGCCCTGCCGGTCGTCACGGAACGAACGACGGGGGCCACGGTCGTCACGGCCGCCGCGGTAGCCACCACGGTCGTCGTCACGGCGCGGGCCGCGGTCATCACGACGGTCGTCACGGCGGAAGCCGCCACGGTCGTCATCGCGACGGGGGCCGCGGTCGTAACCGCCACGGTCGTCACGGCGGAAGGAGGGGCGGTCGTCACGACGCTCGTCACGGCCACCGCGGAACCCGCCGCGCTCGTCGTCGCGGCGCGGGCCGCGGTCATCACGGCGGTCGTCACGGCGGTCGTCGCGACGGAAGCCACCGCGGTCGTCGTCACGGCGGAAGGACGGACGGTCATCGCGGCGCTCGTCACGGCCGCCACGGAAACCGCCACGGTCGTCATCGCGGCGCGGGCCACGGTCATCACGACGGTCGTCGCGGCGGAAAGAGGGACGGTCGTCGCGACGGAAGCCACCGCGCTCGTCATCGCGGCGCGGAGCGCGGTCGTCACGACGGAAGGACGGACGCTCGTCACGGCGCTCATCGCGGCCGCCACGGAACCCGCCGCGCTCGTCGTCACGACGAGGCGCACGGTCATCACGCGGGAAGGAGGGGCGGTCGTCACGGCCACCGCGGAAGCCGCCACGGGGGCGGTCGTAGCCGCCGCGGTCATCACGGCGGGGGCCGCGGTCGTCACGGCGGTCATCACGGCGGAAGCCACCGCGCTCGTCGTCACGGCGCGGGGCGCGGTCGTCACGACGGAAGGAGGGGCGGTCGTCACGGCGCTCGTCACGGCCGCCACGGAACCCGCCGCGCTCGTCGTCACGACGAGGCGCACGGTCATCACGGCGGAAGGGCGGGCGGTCGTCACGGCGACCGAAGCCACCGCCGGCCGGGCGACCACCGCGGTCGTCGTCGCGGCGCGGGCCACGGTCATCGCGGCGGTCATCACGGCGGTCGTCGCGACGGAAGCCGCCACGGTCGTCATCGCGACGGAAGGACGGACGGTCGTCGCGACGGCCGAAGCCACCGCCGGCGGGGCGCCCGCCGCGGTCGTCACGGCGGGAGGAGCCCCGTCGGTCGTCGCGGCGGAAACCGCCGCGGTCGCCACCCGAACGATCGTCGGGGTAGTTGCTGGACATCGACGTGACTCCTGTCTTCAGGTACCGCAGTCATTCTCGCGCAGCCGGCCGCCCGGCGCGCTTCGGCAAAAACAAAAAGGACCCTTGGTCCCAGCGTGAACGCTGGGACCAAGGGTCCTTGAAATATTGTTCGGCGGCGTCCTACTCTCCCACACGGTCCCCCATGCAGTACCATCGGCGCTGAAAGGCTTAGCTTCCGGGTT
>NZ_JBPQTW010000330.1:0-5151 GCF_051386535.1 Streptomyces sp. URMC 127 | reverse complement strand
GCGGCGGCGGCGCGCGAGGACCTTCGTGCGCCGGGCGCGCGCGGCGGCGGCCGTCGGGGTCACGGGGGACCCGGCACGCTCCCCGGGGGCGCCCGGGGCGCCCTGCGAGCCCTGGGAGGCCGCGGCCGGGCCCGCCGGGGCCTGCGCCTCCGCGGGGGCCCCGCCACCTCCCCCGGGCATGCCGAAGGGCCGGACGTCGACCATTTCGGTCGGCGCTTCCGGCTCGCTCCCGCGGACCACCGGCTCCGCGGGGTCGCTTGAGACCGGCGCGTCGTCGGCGGCGCGCCCTTCGAGGTCCTTGGCGTAACGGCGCTCCATCCCCGCCCGCCCGGACAAGAGCCGGATGGCGGTGCTGAAGCGTTCCGTCGGACGGGCTTCATTGAGCTCGTCCTGCCTACGGAGCCACATCGGCACCAAGTAGGCGGCCCAGGCCCCGACGATGACTGCGTAGATGAGGCCGCTGCTGCTCACACTTCACACCGTAGAGGGGTACGCGCAGGGGATTCCGCCAATTGGCCCGGTGTGTCGCACGATCCGGCTGATATCTCGAACTTTTTTTGTGATTGTTGGGACCGAGTCCACTCGAATACCGTCGATTGACGGTCATTTTCGAATGTCTATTCTATTTTTGAGGCGTGCCGGGGCGAGAACGGTGCCAGCGCTGCAGAAGCCCCTCCGGGACCTCCTCGGCCGTCAGTGCGTAGACCAGGTGATCGCGCCAGGCGCCGTCGATGTGGAGGTAGCGGGGCCGCAGCCCCTCCTCGCGGAAGCCCAGCTTCTCCACCACGCGGCGGCTGGGGAGGTTCTCCGGCCGGATGCACACCTCCACGCGGTGCAGGCCGACGGCGTGGAAGCAGTGGTCCACCGCGAGCGCGACCGCGGTCGGCATCACGCCGCGGCCCGCGACGGCCTCGTCCACCCAGTAGCCGATGTGGGCGGAGCACATCGAACCCCATGTGATCCCCGCCACGGTCAGCTGGCCCGCCAGCCGGCCCCGGTACTCGATGACGAAGGGCAGCATGCGGCCCGCGTGCGCCTCCGCCCTCAGGTGCCGCACCATCTGCCGGTACGTGGGACGGTGCGCGACCGGGCCGCCCGGCGGGGGCGGCGGGATCGTGGCCTCCCAGGGGCGCAGCCAGTCACGGTTGCGCCGGTTGACCTCGCGCCACTGGTGCTGGTCGCGCATCCGGATGGGGCGCAGGACCACGTCGCCGTCCGCCGGCTCGGCCGGCCAGCCGGCGCTCAGTGCGGGCCCCCCGGTCTCGGGTGGTCGCCCCCGCGGACCTGCTCCACGGCGTGGACCAGCAGCCGGCCCAGCACGGCGAGGCCGTCGCGGACGCCGCCCGTCGACCCGGGCAGGTTCACGATCAGCGTCCGGCCGGCAAGCCCGGCCAGGCCGCGGGAGAGCGCCGCCGTGGGCACCTTGGCCAGGCCCTCGGCGCGGACGGCTTCGGCGATGCCGGGGATCTCGTAGTCGATGACCCGGCGGGTGGCCTCGGGCGTGCGGTCGGTGGGGGAGATCCCGGTGCCGCCGGTGGTGACGATGACGTCGTAGCCGGCGGCGGTGCCCGCGCGCAGGGCCTGCTCGACGGGGTCGCCGTCGGGCACCACCAGCGGACCGTCGACCGCGAAGCCGATCTCGCTCAGTCCCTGGGCGAGGAGGGGCCCGCCCTTGTCCGCGTAGACGCCGGCGGCGGCGCGGTTGGAGGCGGTGACCACCAGCGCGGAGTACGGGGCGAGGAGGGCCTCGCCGAGGCCGGAGGAGTCGCCCGGGAACGGCACCGCGGCCGGCCCGCGGCCGGCGCCGCCGTCGGCCGCGCTCACGCGTCCCCCGCCTCGCGGCGGTAAGGGCCCGACTTGCCGCCCGTCTTCTCCTCCACCCTGATGTCCGTGATCACGGCGGCCTTGTCGACGGCCTTCACCATGTCCACGACCGTCAGGGCCGCCGCGCTCACCGCCGTCATCGCCTCCATCTCCACGCCCGTGCGGTCCGTCGTCCGCACGGTCGCGGTGATCTCCACGGCGTCGTCGGCGACCGACAGGTCGACCTGCACGCCCGAGAGGGCCAGCGGGTGGCAGAGCGGGATCAGGTCGGGGGTGCGCTTGGCGGCCATGATGCCGGCGATGCGGGCGGTGGCGAGGGCGTCGCCCTTGGGGACGCCCTCGCCGCGCAGGAGCGCGACGACGCGCGGCGAGACGAGGACGCGGCCACTGGCGCGGGCCGTGCGCGAGGTGACCTCCTTGGCCGAGACGTCGACCATCCGGGCCGCTCCCGCACTGTCGAGGTGGGTGAGGCGGGAGGGCTCGGGCGAGTCCTGGGCGGCGCTGCTCATGCTTCTCCTGGTCCGGTCCTGTGTGGTCAGACACCGTACCGGCAGCGCCCGTAGAGCTCAGCCCAGCGGGATGACGTCGACCTCGGCGCCCGCCTCCAGCTCCGTGACCTCCTCGGGGACGACGACGAGCGCGTCGGCCTGCGCGAGGGCCTTCACCAGGTGCGAGCCCGCGCCGCCCACGAGCGAGACCGTGCCGGCGGCCGCCTCGTAGCGCGCGCGCAGGAACTGGCGGCGGCCCTTCGGGGACGACGTGACGGCGTCGGTGCACACGGCGCGCACGGTGGGGCGGTCGGCCGGGTCGAGCCCCATGAGGGCCCGCAGCGCGGGGCGGACGAAGAGCTCGAAGGAGACGTAGCAGCTGACGGGGTTGCCGGGGAGGGCGAACAGCGGCACCCGGTCGGGGCCGATCCGGCCGAAGCCCTGCGGCTTGCCGGGCTGCATGGCCAGCCGCCGGAAGGCGACGCTGCCCTCCTCGCCGGCGAGCCCGGACAGCGTCTCCTTGACCACGTCGTACGCGCCGACGCTCACGCCGCCGCTGGTGACGACGGCGTCGGCGCGGATGAGCTGGTCCTCCAGGGTGGCGCGCAGGGTCTCGGCGTCGTCGTCGACGGCGCCGACGCGGTACGCGATCGCGCCGGCGTCCCGCGCGCAGGCGGAGAGGACGAAGCTGTTGGAGTCGTGGATGCGCCCGGGGGCGAGCTCCTCGCCGGGCTGGACGAGCTCGCTGCCGGTGGACATGACGACCACGCGCGGCCGCGGCCGCACCAGGACCGTGGCCCGCCCGATCGCGGCGAGCAGCCCGATCTGGGCCGGGCCGAGGACGGTGCCGGCGGCGAGCGCGAGCTCGCCGGTGCAGGCGTCGCTGCCGCGGGCCCGCACGTGGGCGCGGGCGGCGACGGGCCGGTGGACGCGGACCTCCCCGCCGGAGCGCTCGGGGACCGCGCTGTGGGCCGCCATCGCGTCGGCGGGGCCGGCGCCCGCGCCGCCGTCCGTCCACTCGACGGGGACGACGGCCTCGGCGCCGGGCGGCAGCGGGGCGCCCGTCATGATGCGGGCGGCCTCGCCGGGGCCGACCGTCGGCGGCGTCCCGCTGCCCGCCGCGACGTCGCCGACGACGGTGAGGACGGCCGGGAACTCCTCCGTGGCGCCCTCGACGTCGGCCGTGCGGACCGCGTAGCCGTCCATGGAGCTGTTGTCGAAGGGCGGGAGGGCGGCCGGGACGGTGACGTCCTCGACCAGGACGCACCCCTGAGCCTCGGGCAGCTGCAGCTCGATCGGCTCCAGGGGGCGGATCTTCGCCAGGATGTCGGCGAGGTGCTCGTCCACCGTCCACAGGCGGCCCGGGTCGTCCCGCCCGTCCGGCGGGACGGGGGCGGTGCCGGTGGCCGTGTCGGCGGTGCTGCTCAAGGGGCTACATCTCCTCGGTCACATAGCGACGGAGCCAGGCGCGGAAGTCCGGACCAAGATCTTCGCGCTCGCAGGCCAGTCTGACAATGGCGCGGAGGTAGTCGCCGCGGTCACCGGTGTCGTAACGGCGGCCCTTGAAGATCACGCCGTGCACGGGCCCGCCGAGGCCGGGCTCGGCGGCCAGCGCCTGCAGGGCGTCGGTGAGCTGGATCTCGCCGCCGCGGCCGGGCGGGGTCTCGCGCAGCACGTCGAAGACGGCCGGGTCGAGGACGTAGCGGCCGATCACGGCGTAGTTGCTGGGCGCCTCGGCCGGGTCGGGCTTCTCGACCAGGCCCGTGACCTGCACCACGCCCTCGGCGTCGGTCGGCTTCACGGCCGCGCAGCCGTACATCCCGGTCTGGGCGCGGTCGACCTCCATGAGCGCGATCACACTGCCGCCGTGCTTGCGCTGGATCGCGACCATGTGGGACAGCAGCGGGTCCCGGACGTCGATCAGGTCGTCGCCGAGGAGGACGGCGAAGGGCTCGTTGCCGACGTGCGGGGCGGCGCACAGCACGGCGTGGCCGAGGCCCCGGGGGTCGCCCTGGCGGACGTAGTGCATGGTCGCCAGGTCGCTGGACTCCTGGACGCGCGCGAGCCGCGAGTCGTCGCCCTTGCGGCGCAGCGCCTCTTCCAGCTCGTAGTTGCGGTCGAAGTGGTCCTCGAGCGGTCGCTTGTTACGCCCTGTGATCATGAGGACGTCCGAGAGGCCGGCGAGAACGGCCTCCTCCACCACGTACTGGATCGCCGGCTTGTCGACGACGGGCAGCATCTCCTTGGGCGTGGCCTTGGTGGCAGGCAGGAATCGGGTGCCGAGTCCGGCTGCGGGGATGACAGCCTTACTGATCCGAGGACGCGCATGAGTCATGGGCCGAACACTATCCGTTGAGATTGAGCGGAAGCCGAGGCTCCACCGAGTATGCCCCCACGCAAGGAGTTTGTACGCACAGTGATCAAGTACGACGGTACGAAGGCGGAGTTGCGGCAGGGCCTCCTGGCGGTGAGAGCCGCATTGCCCCCGGATGACCTGGCGGAGACGGGGGCGGCGCTGGCCCGCCGCGCCCTGGAGCTGCCCGAGCTGGCGGAGGCGGGGACGGTGGCCGCCTACGTATCCGTGGGGCGCGAGCCGGGCACGCGCGCGCTCCTGGAAGCGCTCCGCCGCCGGGGGGTGCGGGTGCTGCTCCCCGTCCTCCTGGAGGACAACGATCTGGACTGGGCGGTCTACGACGGTCCGGACCGTCTCGTACGGGCGGGCCGGGGGCTCTTCGAGCCCGGCGGCCCCCGGCTGGGGCCCGAGGCCGTGACGTCGGCCGACGCGGTGCTGCTGCCCGGGCTGGCCGTGGACGCGCGGGGGATGCGGCTGGGGCGGGGC
>NZ_JBPQTW010000329.1:0-5163 GCF_051386535.1 Streptomyces sp. URMC 127 | reverse complement strand
GGACAGGCGGGGCCTCGTGCGGCGGGGGCGGGCGCTCGCCGTGGTGGCGGCACTGGCCGCGTCCCTTGCCCTGTCCGGCTGCGACCGCGGCGGGAACACCGACCTCGGGCTCGCCCTGTCGACGATGAACAACCCCTTCTTCGTCGGCATCAAGGAGGGCGCCCTCGCGGAGGCGAAGGCCCGCGGCCTGAAGATCAGCATCACGGACGCGCAGAACGACCCCATGCAGCAGATCAGCCAGATGGAGACGTTCGCCGGGCAGAACGTCAAGGCCGCCGTCATCAATCCCGTCGACTCCGACGCCGCGGTCCCGGCGGTGGGCGTGGCCAACCGGGCGGACGTCCCGGTGATCTCCCTCGACCGGGGCGTGAACGGCGGCCGGGTCGGCTCGACGATCGCCTCCGACAACGTCGAGGGCGGGCGGCTGGCGGCAAGGACGCTGGCCGGGGCCCTCGGCGGCAAGGGCAGGGTGGCGTTCCTGGAGGGGCAGCCGGGGACGTCGGCGGCGCGCGAGCGCGCCAAGGGCTTCGAGGAGGGCATCCGGGCGTACCCGGGCATCGAGGTCGTGGCCCGGCAGCCCGCCGGCTTCGACCGCACCAAGGGCATGGACGTGATGGCGAACATGCTGCAGGCGCACCGGGACGTCGCGGGCGTCTTCGCCGCGAACGACGAGATGGCGCTCGGCGCGGCCAAGGCCCTGGGCCCCGCGTCGGGCAAGCGGGTGAAGGTCGTGGCGTTCGACGGCACGCCGGACGGCATCGCCGCCGTCCGTGCCGGGACGCTGACCGCGACCGTCGCCCAGCAGCCACGGCTGCTGGGCCGGCAAGCGGTGGACTGGGCGGTGCGGGCGGCGCGCGGCGAGCGGCTGCCCGCCCGGGTAAAGGTTCCGGTCGTGCTGGTGACCGGGGAGAACGCGGACCGATTCGACGGGTGACAGGAAGTGGCAATGGGTGACGAGACGACGTACGACGTCCTGGTGGTGGGCTCCGCCAACGCGGACCTGACGGTCCGGGTGGAGCGCCGGCCCGGTGCGGGCGAGACCGTGCTGGGCACGGATCTGGTCGAGTCGGCGGGCGGCAAGGGCGCCAACCAGGCCGCCGCGGCGGCCCGCCTCGGGGCCCGGACGGCGCTGCTGGCCAAGGTCGGTGACGACGCGTTCGGCGAGCTGCTGCTGGCCGGGCAGCGCGAGGCCGGCACGGAGCTGCGGCACGTGCTGGTCGAGGCGGGCGCCCGTACGGGCACGGCGATGATCGTCGTCGGCCCGGACGGCGACAACAGCATCGTCGTCTCGCCGGGTGCGAACGCCCGGCTGCTGCCGGAAGACGTCGAAGCGGCGCGGGACGTCATCGCCGCGTCGGCCGTGGTCTCGCTGCAGCTGGAGATCCCGGCGGCGACCGTGCGGGCGGCGGCCGAGACCGCCCGGGACGCGGGCACGCGCGTCGTGGTCAACCCCTCGCCGGCACCGGACCGGCTGGACACCGACGTGCTCACGGCGGCCGACCCGCTGGTCGTCAACGAGCACGAGGCCCGGCACCTGACGCAGCTCACCGACGGCACGCCGGAGGCGTGGGCCCACGCCCTGCGCGACCAGGGCGCCCGCTCGGTCGTCGTCACCCTCGGCGCCGAGGGGGCGCTGACCCTCGACGCGGGGGCCGCGCAGGCGGTGGCCGTGCCGGGCGTCAAGGCCGAGGCCGTCGACACCACGGGCGCCGGGGACGCCTTCACCGGCGCGCTCGCCTCCCGGCTGGCCGCCGGCGCCCCGCTGGCGGAGGCGGCGCGCTTCGCCGTACGGGTCGGCGCCGCGTCCGTGACCCGGCCGGGCGCCCAGCCGTCGTACCCGACCCTGGCGGAACTGCCCCCGGAGCCGGGACACTTCGCCTGATCCCGGGCACAGGACCGTCGCCCGCCGGGATGAACTGCCGTCCCCGGCGGGTGAAGTCTTCGTGACGGGAATTGTGCGGGCGCCATGGGCGAGGTGGGGTGAATCCACCGGGAGCGGGGTACGTGGGTGCCCGACCCGTCCGTACGAGCCGGAGGTGCCCCATGCGTCTGATGCGCCGCCAAGCCGCCGCCGTGGCCGCCGCTGCGGCCGCCGTGGCCGTCACTGCCGTCGCCCTGCCGTCGTCGCAGTCCGCCGCGGCCGACGGCGAGAAGACCCTGGCCTGGACCGCGGTGCACCGCACCGGCAGCCCGCCGGAGCACCCCAGGGCGGGCGACACCTGGGCCGTCTACGCCGACCTGCAGGGCCCGTCCGGCGAGCGCGCCGGCGACGGCAGCGCCGTCTGCACGGTGGTGCTCACCCGCTACGAGGGCGTGGTCGCCCAGTGCCGGTACGTACTGCGCGGGAACGACGGCACCCTGGTCCTGGACTCCATGGAGAACCGCTTCGGGCGCGGGCCGTACCGCACCGACGCGGCCGTCACCGGCGGCACGGGCGCGTACGCGGGTGCGACGGGCGAGGTGCGGCTCACCGTCGAGAACCAGCGGACGCTCTATCAGGTGCGCCTGAAGTGACCCTGGGAGGAAGCGCCGGCCCGGTGACGGAATGCGCCAATCCGCTGCCGGTCACGGCCCCGGGACCGCCCGGGCGATGAGCAGGGCCACGTCGTCCTGGTCGTTGCCGGCGCGCAGGGACGTCAGCAGGAGGTCGCAGGTCGCCTCCAGGCCGGCGGGGGCGTCCGCCAGAACGGCGAGGAGCGCTTCGAGGCGGGCGTCGATGGCCTCGTCCCGGGTCTCGACCAGGCCGTCGGTGTAGAGGACGAGCCCGTCGCCGGGCTCCAGGTCGACGCCCGTGTTCTCGAAGGGGATGCCGCCGACGCCCAGCGGGGCGCCGGCGGGCAGGTCGACGAGGGCGGGGGGACGGCCGGGGCGGAGGCGGACGGGCGGGAGGTGGCCCGCGTTGGCCACGCAGCAGCGGCCGCTGCGCGGGTCGTAGACGGCGTAGAGGCACGTCGCGATCATCTGGTCCAGTCCACTGGCGGTGCGGTCCAGGTGGTGCAGCACCCGGGCCGGGTCGAGGCCGAGCTGGGAGAGGGTGCGGGCGGCGGTGCGCAGCTGTCCCATGGCGGCCGCGGCGTTGATGCCGCTGCCCATGACGTCCCCGACGACCAGGGCGCTCTTCTCGCCGTCCTGCGGGATGACGTCGAACCAGTCGCCGCCGACCCTGCTGGCGGTGCCGGCGGGCTGGTAGCGGAAGGCGATCTCCAGGCCGGCCGCGTCCTGGGGCCGCTGGGGCAGCAGGGTGCGCTGCAGGGAGAGGGCGGTGGCGCGCTCGCGCTGGTACCAGCGGGCGTTGTCGATGGAGACCGCGGCGCGGGCGGCGAGCTCGGCGGCGAGGGCGGCGTCGTCCTCGCCGAAGGGGCGGGGATCGGCGATGCGCTTGAGGTCGAGGGCGCCGAGCACCTCGCCGCGGGCGATGAGCGGCACGGCCAGGTAGGAGTGGAGTCCGGCGCGGGCGAGCAGGCGGGCCGCGTCGGCGTCGCGGGCGATCTCCGGCAGGTCCTCGGCGTGCACGCGGGGCACCCTGACCGGGCGGCCGGTGCGCACGCAGCGGGCGACGAGCCGGTCGTGGTCGTACTTGGCGATCCGGCCGGGCGGGTCGGCGGCGCGCACGGCGTCGGCGGACGCCGCGGCGGAGGCGGCGTCGTCCCCGCGCGCGGCGGCGACGGCCAGGGCCCGGAAGACCGCGCCCTGCCCCTCGGGGGCGGGGGTGCGGTCGCCGTCGACGACGGTGTCGAGGACGTCGACGGCCGCGACGTCGGCGAGCCGGGGCACCACGACCTCGGCGAGCTCGCGCGCGGTCTGCTCCAGCTCCAGCGTGGTACCGATCAGCACGGAGGCGTCGGCGATCAGCGCGGTGCGGCGGCGGGCCTCCTCGTTGGCGCGGTGGCGGTCGCTGACGTCGACGAGGGAGGTGGCGACGCCGAGGATCTGGCCGCCCGGGTCCTCCAGGCGGTAGTACGACACGAGCTGGGCCTGGTCCTCGCTCGCGCCGCCGCCCTCGTGGCCGACGGCGAACCGGTCCAGCAGCGGGGTGCCGGTGGCGAGGACCTCGCGCATGGCGGCCTCGATGGCGGCGGTGTCCGCACGGGGCAGCACCTCGCGGACGGTGCGGCCGGTGCACTCCTCGGCGCGCAGCCCGTAAATGCGTTCGAGAGCGGGGTTGACCATGACGTAGCGCAGCGCGGTGTCGAGCACCGCGAGGCCGATCGGCGAGTGGGTGACCAGGCCGAGGGAGAGGGCGAGGTCGCGCTCGACCTTGCGCAGCACCTCCCGGTCGGTGGCGATGCCGAGGGCGTAGAAGTCGCCGTGCCGGTCCTCCAGGCGCACGTTTCGGAACTCGACCAGCCGGGTGCCGCCGTCCTTGTGCCGGGCGGGGAAGACCACCGCGAAGGTCTCGCCCTCGCCCATGACCTCGGCGAACAGCTGCAGCACGGCGTCGGTGTCCGCCTCGGCGACCAGCAGCCGGGCGGCGTACTGCCCGAGCGCCTCGGCGGCGCTCCAGCCGAAGAGCTGCTCGGCCTGCGGGCTCCACAGCACGATCCGGCCCTCGCGGTCCAGGACGCCGGCGGCCACGCCCAGCACGTCCAGCAGGCCGCCGGGGACGTACGGCGCGCGGCCGGAGGTCTGCTGGACGGGGCGGGCCCGGAACGCGTCGGTCGCGCCCATCGGGGACCTCCTTCCGCCCGCCGAAAGTGGTGCGGCGGCCCCGGCCGGCCGTGGCGCCGCAGCCACTCCATGGTCCCTCCGAAGGGGGTGGCCGCGCACGGCGCGGGGCGGATCATGCCGGAGCGCGGCCCGGAGCGGCGCCTAGGGGAGGCGGAGGGTGAACCAGACGGTCTTGCCGTTGCCGGAGGCGTGGTGGCCCCACTGGGCGGCGATCTGCTCGACGAGCCACATGCCGCGCCCGTTCTCGCTGTCGAGCCCGGCCTGACCGCAGCGGGGCAGGTAGCCGCCCGGGTCGGTGACCTGGGCGACGAGGTGGCCCTCGCCGCGGCTGAGGACGAGCTGGATGCCCTGGGGCGTGCCCGGCACGTGCACGACGGCGTTGGTGACGAGCTCCGAGAGCAGCAGGGCGGCGTCGTCGGCGAGCTCGTGCAGCCCCCACTCGGCCAGCAGCGCCCGGGAGAAACGGCGGGCGGCCGCGACGGAGCGCTCCGTCGC
>NZ_JBPQTW010000328.1:0-5266 GCF_051386535.1 Streptomyces sp. URMC 127 | reverse complement strand
GTCGGCAACGCCGCCGACACCGGCACCGCGCCCGCCACGCTCGCCCACGCCGCCGCCTCCGTCGCCGGACCGGCTGGAATCCGGCCCGTCAGCGGCAGATCACAAAGGATCGGCTCGCAGACGGATCAGCTCGCAGACGGATCGCTCACAGACAGATCAGCACGCTCGCGGTGCTGACGCAGGAGAGCAGGCTGACGGTGCTCTGGCCGCCGCCACCGTGGCCGCTGTTCGCCTCGGACTCCATGTTCTGCAGGTCGAGAAGCGCCATGATCGTGTTCCTTTCGTGGATTTCCCGTGGGGACGGGGTCGGATGTCGCCGCGCGCGCTCGTTTCGTACGCGTACGTGGTGCTGCGCGCGCGACGCTTCTTGCTACGGCTCCACAACGGCATGGAGCCGGCTCCGGGGCCCCTGGAGGGGCGGGAGGAACGGCAGCTGCGCGGGCGGGGCGCCGCCGTCGCCGAGGGCGGCGGCGAGGGCCAGCAGGCAGCCGGCGGTTCCGGTGGCGAGGTCCATGGACAGCCGCATCATCTGGCTGCCGGGGTAGGCGAGTTCGCCCTGGTAGGACATGGCGTACCAGGACATGGCGCGGACCTGGGCGGCGAGGTGCTCCGGGCGGGCGTCCGGCGCGGTGGTGCGCGCGAGGTGCAGGACCATCCCGGCCCGGCCCTGGAACAGCCCGGGCTGGGCGTAGAAGCGGGAGCGGGCGGCGGTGAGGATGCCGGCGCGGGCCTCGGTGAAGTACGGGTCGGGGTCGGGGTGGTGGGCGAGGAAGTCGTCCAGGACCAGGCCGATGCCGGCGCTGCCGTCACCGACGTAGGGCATGGTGCGCCAGCCCTCGTCGACTTCGAGCGTGCCGCCCTCCGTGCGGGTGCAGCGGGCGAGGTCGGCGCGCAGGGCCTGTTCGGCGAGGCCGAGGAGGGCGGGGGCGCCGGTGCGCTCGTAGAGCCGGAGGAAGAGCAGGGCGGGGCCGGTGGCGCCGCGCATCAGGCCGGCGCGGCGGCCGGGGCCGTCCCCGCCGGGGCCGGAGGATTCGGCGGCGAGCCGGTCCGCGAGGAGCTGGGCGGCCTCGACGGCCTGGTCGTGGAGCTGGCGCTCGCCCGTGGTGCGGGCGAGGTGGTCGAGGGCGAGGCCGACGCCGGCGAGGCCCCCGCGCAGGTCGGAGGTGAGCCGCTGCCACTGCTCGCCGAGGAGGACGCCGGCGAGGTCGAGGGCGCGCTGCCGGTGGCCGAGGCGGTCGAGGGTGCAGGCGACGCCGGCGAGGCCGTCGTAGAGGCCGAGCGGGGTGCCGGGCGGCACGGGGTCGGTGTGCCGCAGGAGCCACTGCTCGCCCTCCTCGTAGCGCTCGGCGCCGGCTTCGGCGAGGGCGTGCAGGACGCCGGCCGCGCCGTGCGCGAGGCCGAGGCCGCCGCCTTCGGAGAAGGTGGCGATGTCACCGGGGAAGAGGCGGTCGTCGCGGCCGGGCGTGGCGGAGGCGAGGACGGCGCGGACCATGGAGGCGCGGGCGGCGGGCCAGTCCCCGGCGGGGTCGGGGAGGGCCTGCGGCGCGGCGGCCCGGCCGGCGCCGGGGCCGATGGTGATGGCGCGCTGCCGCGCGGGCCCGCCGGCGGAGGCGGGCGCCCCCTCGCGGGTGATCTCCGCGACGGCCTCGTCCAGGAACTCCCGCGGCACCGGGAACTGCCCGGCGATGACCTCCGCCAGATGCGCCGCCTTGGCCCGGTCGATCACGAACAGCGTGGTGACCGGCAGGAACAGCGCGATCCGCAGGCAGGCCAGGGCGTACTTGTCGACGTCCGGGCCGCGGCGGTCCGGCGGGGCGAAGAAGCCGGGGTGGGCGACGACCTGCCGGCCGTGCTCGGAGGCGGGCGCCGCGGCCTCGAAGTCGATGAGGACGACGGAGCGTTCGTCCGGCGCGACCATGATGTTGAACATGTGGAGGTCGTTGAAGACGAGGCCGCGCGAGTGGACCTTCGCGACGGCTTCCTCGACGGCCCGGTAGATGCGCAGCGCCCAGGCCGTGTAGTCGGCGGTGGCCGTGGGCGAGGGGTCCGCGGCGAGCAGCGGGTGGCGGTGGGCGAAGAAGGAGTTGAGGGGCTTGCCCTCGACGAAGTCCATGACGAGGAAGCGGTGGTCGCCGACGGTGAGCCAGTCCCGCGGCTCGGGGGCGACGCCGAGGCCGGAGAGCTGCTCCAGGGCCTCCTTCTCGCGCTGCAGGCGGGCGACGGCGTCGGCTCCGTCGGCGGCGAGCCCGGCGTGCGGGCGGCCCTCCTTGAGGACGACCTTGCGGCCGTCGCGCGTGTCGGTGCCGGCGTAGACGCCGCCGCCGTTGGAGAAGTGCAGGGCCTTCGCGATGCGGTAGGGCAGGTCGGCGACGGTGGTGGCGTTGCGCGCGGCGAGGTGCGGGGCGAGGAAGGCGGGCAGCGTCACCCACTCCGGCACCTGGAAGGCCGGATTCCGGGAGTCGGGGACGAGGCGGCCCTCGCCGTCCTCCACGGCGGGCACGAGGCTGCCGCGCGCGTCGATGCAGAAGCGGCGGGCGAACGCGCCGTAGCGGACGTAGAGCGGGCCCTCGGCCCAGCGCAGGTCGGTGAGGATGTACGGGCCGGGCCGGCCGCCGACGATCTCGTGCAGACCGGTCAGCGTGGCGTGCAGCTGCTCCTCGCCGTCGGGGTAGACGGTGACGAACTTCCCGCTGTGGCCGCGCTCCGCGTATTTGCTGTTGCGCAGGTGCAGCAGGTGCGGGCCGGGCACGAACTTGAACGGGATGCCGTGGGCGGTGCAGTAGTCCCAGACGTCGGCGGCGGTCTTCTCCGCGGTGTCGGCGGTCGCCGAGACGTGGATCTTCCAGCCCTGGAGGGGCCTCCGGGGGCGCTGTGGGCCGCCGTCCGCCCCGGCGGAGGTTTCGCCGTCGGGGTGCCCGCCCTCGGGGTGCCCGCCCTCGGGGTGTCCGCTCCCGGGCAGTCCGCTGCCGGGGAGCCCGCCCACGGGGAAGACATGGAGCCACTCCCCGTGGCGCGAGGTGTCCCAACCGGCGGGGGCCGGGCGCCGTGCGGTCTCGTACAGGCTCCCCCCATGAGCCCCGTGGGCCCCGTCAGCCCCGCGATCCCCGCGCGCTCCTTCGGCGCCCGTCCCCGCCGGGACGGACAGGCGGTCCGGGGTCTCGTAGAAGTGCCTGTCGGCCAGGCAGTAGACCTCGTACCGCGCGTCCATCGCTTCCCCCCTCGGCTGCGTTGCCTAGAGATTTCCACGCGGTGAGAGGCCCGGCCAGTCACAGGTGTCATCAAGCACCTGTGCGGAACGCATGAGTAACAACGCTCGTGCGTACGAAGGGTTTTCACTCGTCCGGAGGGAACACCTTCTCCCCCGTATCCGGCCTGCTGAGCGTGATCGCCTCCACGGGACAGGTCTCCGCGGCGGCGAGCACGTCCTCGGACGCGTCCGTCTCCTGCGCGCGCGGCCGGGAGCGCCGGCCCGCGTCGAGCGCGAAGGCGCCGGGCGCGCTGCCCTCGCACATTCCCGAGCCCACGCACAGGCCCCGGTCCACCTCCACGCGCCAGCGTTCTGCGGCCATCCGTCACCCCTCTCCGCCCGCGGGGCCGGCGTACCCCGCGGGCAGGTGGATCGTCTTGTGCTCCAGGTACTCGGCGAAGCCCTCGGGGCCGAACTCCCGCCCCAGCCCGGAGTCCTTGTAGCCGCCGAAGGGGCCGAGCATGTCGAGGGCGAAGGTGTTGACGGAGTACGTGCCGGTACGGATCCGGCGCGGGACGCCGATGCCGCGTTCGGCGTCGCGGGTCCAGACGCTGCCGGAGAGCCCGTAGTCGGAGTCGTCGGCGATGCGCACGGCCTCCTCCTCGGTGTCGTAGGGCAGCAGGCAGATGACGGGGCCGAAGATCTCCTCCCGGGCGACGCGCATGTCGTTGGAGACGTCACCGAAGAGGGTCGGCTCGACGTACCAGCCCGTGCCGCGGTCCGCCGGACGGCCGCCGCCCGCGAGCACCTTGGCGCCCTCGCGCTGCCCGAGCGCGATGTACTCCAGCGACCGGCGGCGCTGCCGCTCCGCCACGAGCGGGCCGACCTGCGTGGCCGGGTCGAGGGGGTCGCCGACGACGAGGGCGGAGGCGGCCGCGGCGAAGCGCTCGGCCAGTTCGGCGTAGTGGGCGCGGGGGGCGAGGATGCGCGTCTGGGCGACGCACGCCTGCCCGTTGTTCATCCAGGCCGCGGGGACGATGCCGGCGACGGCGGCCTCCAGGTCGGCGTCCGGCAGGACGATCGCCGCGGACTTGCCGCCGAGCTCCAGGGTGACGCGCGTGAGGTGGCGCGAGGCGACCTCCATGACGCGCTTGCCCGCGGCGACCGAGCCGGTGAAGGCCACTTTGTCGACGCCGGGGTGCCCGACAAGGTACTCGCTGACCTCCCGCTCCGCGGGCAGGATCGACAGGACGCCCTCCGGGAGGCCCGCTTCCGTGACGATCTCCGCCAGCAGGTACGCGTCCAGGGGCGTCTCCGGCGAGGGCTTGAGCACCACCGAGCAGCCGGTCAGCAGGGCGGGCGCGAGCTTGGCCGCCGTCACAAGCTGCGGCACGTTCCACGGCACGACGGCCGCGACGACGCCGACCGGCTCCCGCCGCACGAGCAGCGGACCGAGCGCGCCGGCCCGCCGCTCCTCGCAGGGCAGGCCGCGCGCGACGGTGATGGCGCAGTCCCACACCATCATCGCGCCGAGGGCCTGGGCGAGGACGCTCCAGGAGTACGGGGAGCCGTTCTGGGCGGAGACGACCCGGGCGATCTCCTCGTGCCGGGCGGCGATGCCGTCCTTGATGCGGGTGACGACCTCGATGCGCTCGGCGAGGGGGCGGCCGGCCCAGACGCCGGAGTCGAAGGCCCGGCGGGCCGCGGCGACGGCCCGGTCGACGTCCTCGCGCGAGGCGTGCGGGACGCGGCCGATGACCTCCTCGGTGTGTGGCGACACGACGTCGATGACGGCGCTGCCGGCGGGGGCGGCCATGGTGCCGCCGATGAAGAGCCGGCCGTGCTCGACGAAGCCGTTCGGGCTGCGGGGCGTGCTCTGGGGTGTGCTGCCGGGTGTGCTGTGGGGCGTTTCCTGGGGCGTGTTCCGGGGCGTGTCCTGGCTCATGTCCGGGTGCCTCCCGCGCGTGTGCGGTGCCCTGCGCGCCATCCCTACAGAACTGACGCTGCATCAGACAGTTAGCAGCTCGGCAGGCGGCAGGCAACGGCGGCACCACGGGCGCCCCGCGGCCCGGCCTGGCC
>NZ_JBPQTW010000327.1:0-5314 GCF_051386535.1 Streptomyces sp. URMC 127 | reverse complement strand
GCCGGGAGCCGGGAGCCGGGAGCCGGGAGCCGGGAGCCGGGAGCCGGGAGCCGGGAGCCGGGAGCCGGGAGCCGGGAGCCGGGAGCCCGGGACCCGGACGGTCCGCGCCTCCTGGCGGCGCCCGGGTGCGCATGCGCAGGACGGCGAGAGGCGCAGAGGCCACCGCCACCGCCACCGTCGGCGCTCAGCCTCAGCCTGCCCACCGGCTCTTCGAGGACGAAGGGGGCACGAGGGCCGCTCGATGCGTCGGCAACGCCTTGATCGCGCCCGCCGGATCCTCCCAGACCCGGGGGATGTACAGGGGGCGGGCCTGAGAGGAACGGAGGCTGGTGAGGTACGCAGGCTCCAGATGCGGACGACGTCGCTGATGGAGGAGAGCGACATACGGCTCTACCGGTCTGGGCTGGGCCGCCGAGCCGACTGCTCAGCGCACGAACTTCCAAGTGATGCCGTTGACCACGCCCCGGTCGAGTGGTGCCAGCTTCTGGAAGGCCGGCCTGCCGAGGTCGATATGGGTGCGGTCACACGAGAGGCACTTGTCCCTGACGGGCACCCTGATGGTCTTGCCGTTGTAGCTGACCTCGACGTATATGCCCTTGCAGAGCGGGTCGTTGTTCGGGTTGGCGGAGGTCCACCACGAGGGCGAGACCGCGACGAGGTCCTGGGAGCTCGCGTCGATGGCCGTCCCGCAGGCGCCGTACCCCTTGTCGGTGTAGTAGGTCATCTTTCCGTTCATCGGCTGGCCGATCGGAACGTCGGCGGCTGCCGGACCGGCGGCGACCGCAATTCCGGTGGCCGCGGCGGCCAGGATGACGGCTGCCGAGCGCACAGCGCTGCTTCCACGCATGGTCTCTCCTCGTTCAGGGGGGATTGGCGGGCGGGGCGCACTCACCGGGCCATGGAGCGAGCGCCCCGGAAACCGGCGGCACGGAGCCGTATCGACTCGCCGCTCAGGAAGCCGATGGACCGCGGCATTTCGTCGGCACGCGTCCGGGCTTTGGAATCCATGAATGCCACGCGGAAGGGCACCGAAGCAAGCCCGTGCAGGGGGAGTTGTCCGGAACCGGGTGTCAAGTGCAGCTGGTTTGGCCGCTAATGAAGCATGGCATTGACAATGAAGTTGAACAGTTATTCACTGCGCAAGTGATGGCGGACGCGGGGCTTTCCACCGTTCCGACCGGTCCGCCGCGCTTTGAGCAAGCGAGTGTCACCTCAGCGATCCGAACCCACAGGAGCCGCCGTGAGAAGAAACCGCTTCGCCACCTTGCTGCTGGCCGTACTGGCTCTGGTCGGTGCCGCCCTCCTCCTGCCGTCCGGCACGGCGAGTGCCGCAGCCGGCGCGAGTGCCGCAGCGCCCTGCGACAACGCGCCCAACTGGACGGCCGGCACCTGGTATCCGGCGGGCACGGTCGTCCGGTACACCGACGGCAAGTACTACATAGCCGAGCATGACAACCCCGGCTACGACCCGCTCATCAGCACCTGGTACTGGGACCCGTACACCTGTCAGGGAGGCGGCAACCCAGGGGCTGGGAAGTTCCCCGTGACGGAGGCCCAGTTCCAGCAGATGTTCCCGGCCCGGAACCCCTTCTACACGTACAACGGGCTGATCGCGGCTCTGGCCGCGTACCCCGGATTCGCCAACACTGGAAGTGACCAGATCAAGCGGCAAGAGGCCGCGGCCTTCCTGGCCAACGTCGACCACGAGACCGGGGGTCTGGTCCACATCGTGGAGCAGAATACGGCCAACTACCCCCACTACTGCGATCGGAACCAGCCCTACGGCTGCCCGGCCGGTCAGGCCGCCTATTACGGTCGCGGCCCGCTCCAGCTGAGCTGGAACTTCAACTACAAGGCGGCGGGCGACGCCCTCGGAATCAACCTGCTGAACAACCCCTCGCTCGTCCAGACCGACGCGGCCGTGTCTTGGAAAACGGCCCTGTGGTACTGGAACACCCAGCGCGGCCCCGGCACCATGACACCGCACGATGCGATGGTGAACAGCCGTGGGTTCGGGCAGACCATCCGCAGCATCAACGGCGCCGTCGAGTGCGACGGCCGCAACCCCGCCCAGGTGCAGAGCCGGGTGAACAGCTACCAGCGATTCGCCCAGATGCTGGGCGTGGCTCCCGGAGGCAACCTCTACTGCTGAGTCCCGGAGGACAGTCCCCGGTGGTCCGCGCCCCGCGGGTGGTCGAGACTCTGCTTGGTGGTCTTGGTGGTCTCGGCGGCCGTGCGGCCGTTGAGGTGGCCGATTTAGGGGTCGTCCGCGTTTCGGGTTCGGCAGGCCTCCAGCCGCGTGCGGCGAGCCGCGCGAGCTGGTCGATGTCGGCGCGGTCGAGCCGCACCGGGACGGCCTCCGAATCGCAGGCTGAGGCGTCGCCACAGTGCCGATCCGTGTTTCCGCCTGAGCCCGGCACCTCGCCGGAACTTCCTCGTCCTGATCCGTTCAGTGAGCGAGCCCCGATGGTCCGGGAGCGCGGGTGCCCTCGCGGACTGCTGGGGAAGCCGGGTGCCAGTGCGGCGGTGGCGCGGCCGAATGGTGCGGAGTGGTGTGGTCATGTCCCGGTGACGCTCGCGCAATCCGCAGCCGGCAGTTGCGGGCTCTGCTGCAACATCAGCACAGCCTGCGGCGTGCGTGTACGCCTGCGCCTGCGCGACGCGCTCAACCGGGGCCGCGCCTGGCGTCAAAGCGCCAGCACGGCCCGCCAGCACCTGATCAAGCACAGCGAAGTCCGGATGCCCAGTCGGCGACGCCGCACAGCCTCCTCGCCTGGCGCTGTACCCGCGTAGGGGTGTACGTAGGGGTGAGTGAGGGCCGCTGGTGGGTGGACGTTCGTTCCTGCCGGCCTACGCGTACCGACCGCAGCGGAGCCGAGCCGTAGTGCCGCCACTGCCGCCCCTGTTGAGGAACCGGCAGGGACACCGCAGAGGCCGCGGGCCGTCATGTGACGGTCCGGGCTGGCGTGTGGCGGCTCATCGCATCGGCGGGGCCCGCGGATGTGTCAGGTGTCGCACCACGGCATGGTCGGTAAGCGTCAGCCCGCCCCGTACAGGCAGTCCGCTCGCCAGCTGGGACCGTTCGGCGCTGACCTCCTCTCGCCGAGCGCGGCCGTATGCCGTCCTCCTGCCGGGGAACGGCGCCAAGGCCGAACGCCGGGCTGAGCCGTTCCGCCGTTCCCCCGAGACGGCGGAACGGCTCAGCCCCGCGCTCGAACCGCCCCCTCCTCCGCGTCCGCGAGCCAGAAGTACACCGGCGGCAGGCCGAGTTCGATGGCCATCAGCACTACCTGGAATACGTGTGGTCGGCCCTCCGCCGCGATGGACAGCACCCGGCTGAGCCCGCCCAGCAGGAATATCCCCGCCAGCAGGCGCACGGCCGCCGCCGGTATCGGCGTCTGCCGGACGGCCCACAACCAAGCCAGTCCGTACCCGGCGAAGACCGCGCCCATGAACCGGCCGAAGCTGTCGACCGTCGCGCCCGCGTCTTCGGCGCCGGGGATCGCCGCGTTCCCGGCTGCCGCGTGATACAGCCCGATCGCGACGCATGCGACTCCCATCGCCCATGCGAGCCCTCGCAGAGTTCTGACCATGACCCGAACCACCGCCCCCCTTAGTGGACACATGTCTAGCAGCGTAGTGCCCACTAGTAGACGTGTGTCAAGTAACCTTCCTTCATGCCGCCACGCCAGCGCCTCAGCCCCGCCGACCGCCGCGCCCAACTCCTCGCCGTCGGTGCGCGGCTCTTCGCCGCTCACCCCTATGAAGACGTGCTGATGGAGGACGTTGCCGCACAGGCAGGCGTGTCCCGCGCGCTGCTCTACCGGTACTTCCCCGGCAAACGCGACCTCTTCGCGGCCATCTACCAGGAGGCGGCCGACCAGCTGCTCGCCAAGAGCCGGTTCGACGCCGCCGGCAGCCTCACTGATCAGCTCGTCGAGGGCATGGACGCCCACCTCGACTACTTCATCACCAACCGCAACACGATCCTCGCCGGCAACCGCGTCCTCGCCGGCGACCCCCTCATCCAGACGATCATCACGAACGAACTCGACGTCATTCGCGCCCGTCTGCTGAGCGTGCTGCCCCTCGCGGACGACACCACTCGCGAGGCCGTATCCCAAGTCCTCAAGAGCTGGCTGGTGTTCGTCCGGGTGCTCGTCGTCGACTGGCTCACCAGCGAAACCTGCACCCGCACGGAACTCCGCGATGTGTGCGTCGGCTCCGTCCTCGGCGCGATCCGCCCGCTCCTCCCCGTCGACCCGGCACGCCGGTAGAGGCGCCCGAGACGCCTGCGGCACCCTCTTGCCCCGGCGGTTCTACGGCCAGTGGCCCCGGCCATCGGCGTCATGGAGTCGACCGGGGTGGCGGATCCGTACGGTGTCGGCACGGGCAGGGCCTGCACCGCGACGGCCTGCTGTGTGCAGCCCTGTTGTTGCTCGGCCTGCTCGGCCCTGCCCAGCGGAGGCAGTGACCGCCAGCCCCGGCGAATCGCCCAGGAGCCCGAGGAGGAACACCCGACCCGCTTCCCATGCCGTGACCCGCGTTGCAGCGGTGCACGAACTTCTCCCGGTTCCTGCGGCGGTGCAAGGGGCGGCGACGGCCGGGTGGGGAGGGCCGGTGGTTCATTCGCTGCCGGTCGCTCAGTCGCCTGCCGGACGCCGGAGCGAGGCCGGTGCAGGGGGAATGGTGTGGCCGCAGATGCGGAGGCGACGGGCGCGGCGGCGTTCTGGCGCCGACCGCTTGGTGCGAGCCGTAGCCGTTCTGGCTCTCACCCGCCGGACCCGGTCGCCGTAGGCCGACGGTCGTGGCGGCAGCTCGCGGACAGGGGTAAAGAATGGGCTAAAGAGAGGGGTAAGCGATGCTAGTGTGCCGGGTGGAGGTAGAGGCACATGGCCATCCAAGAAGAGCTGTTCGCGTCCGTCGATGCACTGCTGGCCGAGGAGCCGCAGTTGCCGCCCCCGGCCGAGCGCGCGCGGCTGCGTGAGGCCGCTGGCATCACCCAGGCCCGCCTGGCGCAGGCCCTGAAGACCTCGACGCAGACGGTGAAGAACTGGGAGAACGGCCGCTCGGAGCCGAGGTCGCCCCGCCTGGAGGCGTACCAGCGGCTGCTGAACGGCTGGGCGGCGAAGCACCCTGCCCCCGGCGCCGCGCCTGCCCTCGGCTCCGCACCCGCCCCTGGCTCCGCACCCGCCGCCGCGCTCGCCGCGGCCACCGCGGCTCAGCCGGCACCGCCCCCGCAGACGTTCCCCGGCCCGGCCGCCGCGCCCGAACCGAAGATCGTGCCCGCCGCGCCCGACCCGAAGACCACGGC
>NZ_JBPQTW010000326.1:0-5353 GCF_051386535.1 Streptomyces sp. URMC 127 | reverse complement strand
GCCGGGCGGCCGACCTCCTCGTCCTGGCCCCGGGCACGGACCCGCTGCGCGACGTCCGGGCCGTCCGGCGGACCGACGCCGTGGTCGTACGGGGGCGGCTCTACGCGGAAGGCGTCCCGACGCCCGCCGCGATGATCCGGCCGACGCGCGAGTCCGGCGTGATCTCCTCGCCCTTCGCGTCCGTGGAGTTGACCGAGTAGATCAGCGACTGCGCGCCGTCCTGCGTGGCGGCGAAGCCGTTCAGGTAGCCGTAGCGGCTGCCGGTCTTGCCCCAGTAGACGGGGCCGCCCTTGGTGAGCTGGATGCGCGCCAGGCCGCTGCCGTAGACGGCGGGCTTCCCGCTCTCGTACTGCGGCACCTGCGGCACGGTGAACATCAGCTTCAGCTCCTGCCGCGGCACGATGCGGCCGGAGAAGAGGGCGGAGACGAAGCGGTCCAGGTCGGCCGTGGTGGTGATGAGGTCGCCGGAGGCCCACGTCTCGGACTGGTCCCACTCGGTCGCGTCGACGAGCCGTGCGGTGCCGTCGGCGTTCTTGAGCGCCTCGTAGCCGTGCGTGTGGCGGCCCTTGATGCGGAAGCTCGTGCCGGGGCTGTACGTGTCCTTCAGGCCCGCCCGGTCGATGACCCGCTCCCGCAGCTCCTGCTCGTACGTCCGCCCCGTGACCTTCTCGATCAGCATTCCCAGCACGTTGTAGCCGATGTTGGAGTAGTGCTGCTGCGTGCCGGGCGCGAACTCCATCGGCTTGTCGAAGCCCGCCCGGACGAGGGCGCGGTGGTCCCAGGTGGTGTAGCGGCCCTTGTCCCAGTCGGGGGTCTTCGGGGTCCCGCGGGTGTCCCCGCCCGGCAGGCCGCTCGTGTAGTTGAGCAGCTGCCCGACCTTGACGTCGGGGTAGTGCGCGGGCAGCAGGCCCGGCAGGTAGTGCTGCACCGTCCCGTCGAGGTCGAGCTTGCCCTCGTGGACGAGCTGCAGCGCGAGGGCCGCCGTGAACGTCTTGGTGATGCTGCCCGCCCGGAACCGCTCGTCGCCCTTGACCGGCGTATGCGAACGCAGGTCGGCCTCTCCCGAAGCCCCGTTCCAGCGCAGGCCCTTGTCCTTGTAGCGGACCTGCGCGGCGGTGGCCCCGCTGTCGGGCAGGCCGTCGATCGCCTTCCGCAGGGCGGCGGCCTTGCCGGCAGCCTTGTCGGTGGCCTCGTCGGTGGCCTTATCGGTGGCGTTGTCGGCAGCCCTGCCGGCGGGCTGTGCGGAAGCGTGCGGGGCAGCGGGCGTGGCTATGGCGGGTGCGGCGGCGCCCAGCGCAAGGGAGGCGACGGCGGCGGTGGCAGTTGCGGTGGCGGCGAGGACGGTGATTCTGTTGCGGCGCACGGTGGTTCCCCCTGCTGTGACGGACGTCCTGCTGTGACGGACGTTCCCAACGCCATCCATCGTCGCGATGCGTACGGGCGGGCGAATCGCCGACGCGAGGGGTATCGGCCGCCGACGTCATCCCTCGCGCGAGGGATGGCCGAGTGCGGGATGGCCGAGTCCGGGATGGCCGAGTCCGGGATGGCCGAGTCCGGGATGGCCGAGTCCGGTCATCCTCCCGGGGCTATCAGCCCCGTCTCGTACGCGCAGATGACCGCCTGGATCCGGTCGCGCAGCCCCAGCTTCGACAGCACGTTGCTGACGTGGGTCTTCACCGTGTGCTCACTGACCACCAGCTCGGCCGCGATCTCCGCGTTCGACAGGCCGCGCCCGAGCAGCACGAGCGTCTCGCGCTCGCGCGCCGTGAGCGCCCCCAGGACGTGCCCGGCGGTGGTGGCCGCCGCCTGCCCGCGGCTGGTGAAGTCGGCGACCAGGCGGCGGGCCACGGACGGCGCGAGCAGGGAGTCCCCGGCGACGACGACCCGCACGGCGTGCACGAGGTCGTCCCGGCGGACGTCCTTCAGCAGGAACCCGCTCGCGCCCGCGTGCAGCGCCTCGTAGACGTAGTCGTCCTGGTCGAAGGTGGTGAGCATGACGGCCTTGCAGCCGCTCTCCGCGCAGATCGCCCGGGCCGCCTCGATGCCGTCCATGCGGGGCATGCGGATGTCGAGCAGGACGACGTCGGGGGCGTGCCGCCGCACGGCCGCCACGGCCTCGGCGCCGTCGCCGGCCTCCGCGACGACCTCGATGTCCGGCTGGGCGGACAGGATCATCGCGAAGCCGCTGCGCACCAGTTCCTGGTCGTCGGCCACCACCACACGGATCGTCACGTCGTCGTCTCCCCCGCCTCTACTGCGCCCTGCATTGCGTCCTGTACTGCGCTTGCTGCCGGTGAGGAGACCACGAGCGGCAGCCGCAGACAAACGCGGTAGCCGCGGCCGTCCGGCCCCGGCCCGGCCGACGCGGTCCCGCCGTGCGCCGCGGCCCGCTCGCGGATGCCGATCAGCCCCCTGCCGCTGCCTTTGCCGCCGGGCTTGCGGACGCCGGAGCCGTCGTCGGCCACGGTGACGGACAGCCGACCGGAGAGCCGGTCCCCGCCGGGCGGTCCCCAGGCGAGCCGTACGGTCACGTTGCGGGCGTCGGAGTGTTTGAGGACGTTCGTCAGCGCCTCCTGGACGACGCGGTAGACGGTGACCTGAACGTCGGCGGCGAGCGACTGCGGCTCCCCCTCCGTCAGCAGGACCACGGAGAGCCCGGTCCGCCGCACCTGATCGACCAGACCGGGAAGACCGGCAAGGGTGGGCTGCGGGGTGCGCCGCGACCCGTGTCCTGCGTCTTCTCCCCGACCTGGGTGACCTGAGCGACCTGAGTGGTTCTCCCCGGGGTTCTCCTTGAGGACGCCGAGCATGCGCCGCAGCTGCACCATCGCGTCCCGCCCGGCCCCGGCGATCGCGTCGAACGCCGCCTCCGCCCGGTCGGGATCCGACCGTACGACCAGGGGTCCGGCCTCCGCCTGGACCACCATCAGGCTGACGGCGTGCGAGAGGACGTCGTGCATCTCCCGGGCGATCCGGGCGCGTTCCCGCTCGGCGGCCCGCGCGGCCTCCTGCTCCCGCGCCCGTTCCAGGGCCGCGGCACGCGCCTCGACGGCCTGCGTGTACGCCTGCCGGGTCCGCGCCAGCACCCCCAGCACGTACACCATGCTGAAGAGGAAGAACGCGAAGAGGTACTCGCGCGCGGTGTTGGTCTTGAGGGCGACCGCGACGGCGACGAGCGGCAGCCCGAGCACGACCGTCACCCGCCGCTGCACGGCACCCCCCTGCGCGGCGATCGTGAAGATCGCCACGAGCGGGCTGTACGGCATCGGCTGCCCGGGTCCGTCCATCGGCAGATAGACGAACCCGGCCACGGTGATCGCCAGGAGGCAGGCCAGCGGCGCCCGGCTGCGCCACAGGAGCGGCAGCACGGACAGCGTGGTCATCCCGTAGAACGCCCATGTCGCGGGCGGCACGTCGGCCGAGCGCGGCACGACGAAGGGGATGGTCACGGCGACCTGGACGACAGCGGTGATCAGAGCGTCAACGGCCCAGGGGCTGCGTATCCGGTGGAGCATGAACGAAGTATCAGGGCGGCCTGAGCGCTCGTCAGCCGGCGGGGCGTACGAGCTCCAGCTCGTACTCCTTCGCCATCGGGTCGTCGGGCATCGCCACGGTGAGGCCGGAGGGCACGAAGCCGGCGTTGCGGTAGACGGACAGGGCACGCCCGTTGTCCTCGTGGACGAACAGGCGTATGCGCTCCACGCGGGGCTCGGACAGCCCCCACGACCATGCGACGGCCGCCTCGAACAGCGCCTGTATCAGGCCGTTGCCGCGGGCTTCGGGACGGACGAAGACCCCGACGATGTGCGTCTGCGGAACGGCCGGTGTGCCGCCGAAGACGGTGTCCTCGCCGGAGTCCGGCAGCTCGACGAGCACGGTGACCGTGCCGTCCCACGTCCCGTCGGGCGCCTCCGCCACGAACGTGGTGACGGAAGAGGCCTCGGAGCTGGCCCGGGCCCTCTCCTGCCAATAGCTGTCGGGCTGCGCGGAGGCGCTCTCGTACGTGTCGAGGAACGCGATGGGCGCCACCGGATCCGAAAGCGCCGCCAGCCGCAGTTCCTTGGACTTCTCCCAGTCTTCCGCGCGCACAGGCCTGATGATGTGCTCCATCTTTTGATCGTCGCCCCGGATGGTTGGCATGGGCAATGTGTTTTCGCTCTCGGCGGGGAGGGCAGAGGGCTGCGCATGACGAACATGACGCAAGCGTGCGAGGGCGGAATCGCCGTGGTCATGGGCGCGGAGGAGCTGGCAGTGGTGCTGCCGCCCGGTGATCTGCGCGAGCGGCTGGGGGAATTGACGAACAGTACGGTCCAGATCTTCGGGGTTGCGGCGGAGGAGCTCGCCGAGGGCATCACCAACTGCATCGCCGAGCGCTTCGCCGAGGGTGTGGAGGTCCTGGTCACGGGGTGGGGGTGCCCGCCGCTGACGGAGGCCGTGCTCGGCCGTCTACCGCGGCTGAGGGTGGTCGTCCACGCGGCGGGATCAATAAAGCTGCTGGTGACGGAGGCGGTCTGGGAGCGCGGGATCGTGGTCTCGTCGGCGGCGGAGGCCAACGCGGGGCCGGTCGCCGACTTCACCCTCGCCGTGATCGGCCTCGCGGCGAAGGGCGCCCTGCCGATGGCCGCGGCATACGCGAACGGCCACTGGCCGGCCTTCAGGGAACGCCGGGGAGCGGACGGCCGCACGGTCGGCGTCATCGGCGCCTCCCGCATCGGCCGCCGGGTGATCGCGGGGCTACGAGCTTCGACGGCCGGATACCGGGTGCTGCTCTACGACCCGTACGTGACGGACGCGGATGCGATGGGGGCGGGAGTGGGGACGGGCGTGCAGCGGGTGGCACTGCTGGCGGATCTCTGCCGGGCAGCAGACATCGTGACGGTGCACGCACCGGAGACCCCGGAGACGCGCCGGCTGCTCGACGTAGAGCACCTGGCCCTGATCCCGGACGGCGGGACGGTCATCAATACGGCGCGGGGGTCGATCGTGGACACGGAGGCATTGGAGCGGGAGTGCGCGTCGGGTCGGCTGAGCGCATGGCTCGATGTGACGGACCCGGAGCCCTTGGAAAAGGGCCGGCGGCTGTTCCAGCTGCCGAATGTGGTGGTGACGCCGCACATTGCCGGAGCTCAGGGGAGCGAGGGACGCCGGCTGGGGATATGGGCGGTGGAGGAGGTGAGGCGGTGGAGGAGAGGGGAAAGGCTGAGGGGAGAGGTGAAGAGGGAGGAATTAGAGAGGCTGGCGTGAGGATGCGCGAGCAATTAGAAGCAGTCTGGGTAAACGCAAAAAAGCCTCAGGCCCGGGATCAATGATCCCAGACCTGAGGCTGAATAATTGCTCGGCGGCGTCCTACTCT
>NZ_JBPQTW010000325.1:0-5438 GCF_051386535.1 Streptomyces sp. URMC 127 | reverse complement strand
GGCGGGGGCCGGGCCCGCGGGAGGGTTCGTGGCGGCCGGGCCGACGGGAGCGGTCGCGAGAGCTCCGGCGGCCTCGGCCGTCTTCCGGCGGACGAGGTCGGGGACGAGCGTGCCGAGCCCCGCGACGGCCAGGGCGGCGCCGAGCCACAGCGGCGCGCGCAGCCCGGAGGCGTCGACGGCCAGGCCGCCGACGGAGGAGCCGATGACGATCCCGAGGGTGATGCACGAGGAGTGGATGGTGTTCACCAGCGGCCGGGCGTTGCCGGCGCGCTGGACGCGGGTGACCATCGCCGGGTTCATGGTGACGCCGACGAGCCCCATGCCCACCGTGAAGGCCACCGCGGGGACCGGCAGGTGCGCGGTCAGGGCGAACCCGGCGAGGAAGAGGGCGTTGAGCGCCAGCCCGCACAGCAGGACGGGGACGGCGTGGCGGTCGGCGAGGCGGCCCACGATCCAGTTGCCGACGACGGTGGCGGCACCGTAGGCGATGAGCAGCAGCGGAACGGTGCCCGCGGAGAAGCCGGCGAGCCCGGTGAGGACCGGGTTCAGGTAGCTGAACGCGGAGAACGTGGCCCCGATGACGAACGTGCTGGTCGAGAGCGTGAGCCAGAGCCTGCGGCGCTTGAAGACGGCCAGCTCCTGGCGGATGCCGCCGCCCTCGGCGGCGCGCTCCACGGCGGGGATGCCGGCGGCGGTGCACAGGGCCGCGAACGCGGCGAGCGCGGAGATGGCCCAGAAGGCGGCGCGCCACCCGAAGCGCTCGCCGACGAGCGTGGACAGCGGAAGGCCGAGCAGCGTGCCGAGCATCAGGCCGTTCAGGGCGACGGCGGTGGCCCGGCCGCGCAGTTCGGGGCGGGTGAGCTGGGCGCACAGGGAGAGGGCGACGCCGAAGAACGCCTGCGAGGCGACGCCGGTGACGATCCGCGCCGCCAGCATGGCGCCGTAGGTGGTCACGGTCGCGGCCAGCACGTTGCCGGCGAGGAAGACGGCGAACAGCACCATCAGGGCGGCCTTCGGCCGCAGCCGCATCACGGCCACGGTCAGGAGGGGTCCGCCGAAGGCCATGGCGAGCGCGAAGGCGGTGATGAGGTAGCCGATCTCCGGGATGGTGGCGCCGAGCCCGTCGGCCATCTGCGGCATCAGTCCGGCGACGACGAATTCGCTGGTCACCATGGCGAAGATGCCGAGGGCCAGGAGATGGACAGCGCGGGGCATGGTGGGGTGCTCCTCGGGGGGTTCTGTGGGTTTGCGGATTACTCGTTTTGGATTGATCAGTACAAAATCAGCGCATGCAAAGCGGCAATGCACAGCAGGTGAGGGCTGGGCGACAGGCTGGGCGACAGCCCAGGGGTGGCGCGGCGTCGCGTCACACCGCGGCGAGCGTGGTGCGCACGATCCCCTCCAGCGCCTCCCGCCCGGCACCGGCCCGCGCCGAGACGCGCATGCCGCCGATGGCCGCGATGACGAAGTGCGCCAGCGCGCCGGCGTCCTTGGCCCGGTCGATGTCGCCGTCCCGCTGCCCGGACTCGATGGCAGCCTTCAGCGCCTCGAAGCGCCGCCGGTAGTCGTTCTCCAGCACCCGGGCCACCTCGGCGTCCCTGGCGGCGAGCTCGACGCAGGTGTTGACGACCAGACAGCCGCGGCCGTCCTCCGCGTAGAGCCCCTCCTCCTCGACGATGACGTCGAGGAGGACCCGGAGCTTCTCCCGGGCGGGCAGCCCGCTCTCCAGGACCGCGCCGATGCTCTCGTTCTTGCGCTCCATATAGCGGAGCAGGGCGCGCCGGAAGAGGTCGTGCTTGCTCTTGAAGGCGTTGTAGATGCTGCTCCGCCCCAGCCCCGTGGCCTCGCACAGGTCCTGGGTCGAGGTCGCCTCATACCCGGCGGTCCAGAACGCCTCCAGCGCGGCGTCGACCGCCCGCTCCTCGTCGAACTTCCTCGGTCGGGCCATGATCCGACCGTAGCAGTTTTGGATGGAGCGATCCAATAGCTAGTGGTCCCGTGACTGTCGGTCCCGGCTCTGTCGGTCCCGTAGCTGCCGGTCCCGTAGCTGTCCGAGCAACCGCTGTGCCGCGCCGCGCTGCTCATGAGCGGAGGTCGTCGAGCGCGCGCCGGATGGTACGGATCATCAGACGCGGCCGGTAGACGACGTCGTCCCGGGTGAAGCGGAGGATGCGGCGCACCCCGGGGCAGCCCGCGAGCTCGTTGAAGCGCATGGTGTCGTTCTGGTGGGCGGCCCTGGTGCCGTGCCAGGTGAACCCTTCGATCTCGATGCCGAGGCCCTCCGCGCGGAAGAGGAAGTCCAGGCGCACCGTGCGCCCGCGGGCCGTCGTCACCTCGGCCTGGGACTCCGGGTGGAGCCCCGCCCGCCCCATCTCCAGGCGGGCCATGGACTCCGCCGGAGATCCGCTGGCCGAGTCCGCGAGCGCGAGCGCCCGCCGTGCCGCGCGGGTGCCCGGCCGGCGCGAGGCCCCCTCCAGGGCCCGCGCGGCCTCGGCCCGGCACACCAGCCCGCGCGCGAGCGCGGAGTCGGCCGCGATGACAGCCTCGTCATGCGGCAGCACGCGCAGCAGGTCGCACAGCGTCCGCACGGCCGTGGTGACCCGGACCCCCGACACGACGGTGACCTCCCCCTCGTGCAGCGGGATCCGGTGGACGAGGGCCCCGGCCCCGGCTCCGGCCCTCCGGCCGGCGGAGGACGTGAACTCCGGTCCGGCCGGGCGTATCAGCACGAATCCATGGGCGACGGCGGCCGAGCCGTGACTCGCGACCAGCTCCGGGTGCTGCAACTGCAGGGCGCGCAGCCGCAATCCGAGACCGGCCCTCCGGCCGGGCTCGGCCCAGGCCCCGGTGTGCAGCCGGGACCAGCCCGCGCGGCGCAGCGAGCGGGCCGCCCCGCCGCGGGACAGCCCCGCGGCCACGGCCTGGGACGTCAGCACGAATCCGCCTTGCGCGACGGCCAGTTCGCGCAGGCACCGGTGCTCTGCCTTCATCCACCAAGGACAGCGCATCCCTGCCCGTACGGCGACCCCTGTGGATAACCGGGTAACCGGGTAACCGGGGACACCGCGGAGCGGGCGCCACGGCCGCAGGGTGATACAACGTCGGACACGGGCCGACGGAAGGACACGGGACATGGGCCGCTGGCAGGACGGCCGGGCGACACTGTGCATCAACGGGGGCGCGGCCGGGACGATCAACGAGAGCACGGCCGGGGCAATCGACGAGAGCACGGCCGGGGCAATCGACGAGAGCACGGCCGGGGCAATCGACGGGAGCGCGGCCGGGACAGCGGCGCCGCCGGTGGCGGCGATCCCCCTGGAGATCGCCGCCTCCTACCGGGCGCGCACGCGCGGACTCCTCGGCCGGGACGGCATCGACGGCGCCATCCTGCTGACGCCCGCCGGAAGCATCCACACCTTCCGGATGCGCTTTCCCATCGACGTCGCCTACCTGGACCGCCGGTTGCGGGTCCTTTCCGTCCGCACCATGAAGCCCGGCCGGCTCGGCGCGCCCCGCCTCCGTGCCCGGCACGTGCTGGAAGCGGAGGCGGGCGCCATGGAGAAGTGGGGTCTGCGGCCGGGCGTCCGGATCACAGTGGAAGGCTGATCCCGGCCGACCGGGCGCGCCGCCCCGCGTGCTGACGCGCCCGGCCCCTCGGACGGGCCGTTGCCGGGCGGCCTCGCCGCCGGGCCAGCAACCACCACCCACCGAGCCAGCACAGCAGCGCGCTTCCGGTGGAAACGCCCACGTAGCCGCCGATCCGCAGCGCCTCCCGCCCGGCGCTGCCGTCGTTCGCGACGGCCTGCGGGTCCGCCGTGACGCCGAATCCCGCGGCCGCGGCGTCCCCGTCGTAGGCCGGAGCGGCCTTCGGCGTCCCCTCCACCGAGACGTGCAGGGTCACCGGCACGGGGTGGCTGACGACCTCGCCGACCTTCGGGTGCAGGCCGACCTGCAGGTAGTACCAGCCGGCGACGCGCATCGCGTTCGCCGGGTCCGTACGGGCCCGCGAGCGGTTGTCGTACGCGACGGGAGCCGTGCTCAGGGAGACCGACTCGGGCGTGCCCCGGTAGTCCTCGAAGACTTCCCTCGCGAAGCCCCGCGCCGGGTTGTTGAGCCCGATCCGCACTCCGCCCGGGGCGTGGAACCCGGGCGGCGCGAAGGCCTTGGGGATGTCCGCGACGACGGAGAGGCGCTGCCCCCAGGAGACGGGGATCCGGTAGAAGCGGGTCTGGCCGGGCAGCGCGTCGTCCCTCCAGGTGCCCGTGGTCACGGGCGGGGCGTCGTTGAAACCCGTGCCGCCGGCGACCCGCTTGACGGCCTTGTCCGGCGAGGAGGCCGCCACCGGCCGCCAGCTGCCGGGGCCCGGGGGGACGGCCGTCCCCCCGGGCTTGAGGCCGGGCTCCGTCATGTACTTCAGCTCGGTGGGGTAGACGGCGGCGCCGGCCGCGGCCTTGGTCCGCTCCACGACGACGCGGTACCGGCCCGCGTACCGGCACGTGCTCGCGACCGGGCCCGCACCGGCGTCCGGCTGGAGCCTGCGGACCGCGTAGTCGGCCAGTGGATGGCCGCTGTCCTCCTGCCGGAACCTGGCCTCCCCCGACCCGCACTCCTGCCCGTCCTCCTGCTGGAGCAGGACGCGGATGCCGTCGCCGGGGCTGACGTCGGCTCCGGGCGCCGGTGCCGCGACCGCCGAGACGTAGACGTCCGACTTCGCGTCGAGGTCGACCGCGTAGAACTTCTTCTCGCCGGGAGCGATCGTGTCCGTGTACGTCCCCGGCCGGAGCAGGGGGCCGCCCTCGTCCGAACCGGAGCCGGTGACCTCCTTGGCCCGCGCGGCCGTTCTGTAGGCCGACAGGTCATCGGCCTCCACGGCGAACGCCGCCTCTCCCTGCCCGAGCGGAAGCACACAGAGCGCCGCCGCCGTGGCGAGGACGGTCCTGTGGCTGCGCCGGTACCGCATCACACGCCTCCCCGGCATAGCGAATTCGGTCCGGCCCCATCCTGCACGTGCGGGTGTCAACTGCGCAGGCGTTCCGCACGCTCGTAACCCTTCGTCAGCCCGGCAGCCCGACCGTTCGTCAGCTCGACCGCTCGTCAGCGCGTCAGCCCGACAGCTTCTCGTTCAGCTCGTCAGCCGGAAACGCCCGCCGCCCCGAGGAACAGCCCCAGCAGGGCACCGGCGAGCATGAACGGCCCGAACGGCATGGCCGACTTCCTCCCCGCGCGGCGCAGCACCATCAGGCCGATGCCGTAGGCGGAACCCAGCACCAGCCCCAGGAAGAAGCCGGCGAACAGGACGACCCACCCGTACCAGCCCAGGGCGGCGCCCACGACGAGCGCCAGTTTCACGTCCCCGAAGCCCATGCCGTCGGGGTGGATCAGGAAGAGGACGAAGTACACCCCGGCCAGGGCGAGTGCGCCCCCGGCGGCCCCGGCCC
>NZ_JBPQTW010000324.1:0-5635 GCF_051386535.1 Streptomyces sp. URMC 127 | reverse complement strand
GGGCAGATCTTCGTGAAGGGCGAGGTCATCAAGACCGTGCCGGAGTCGAAGATCGTGGAGACCCTCATCGAGGAAGCACTGAAGATCGCCGAAGTCATGGCGGCGGACGGCGCCCCCGGCGGGGCCCCGCACGTCACCGTCGCCTGAACCGGCGACCCGCCACCGTAGGAACAGCGACCGAGCGGCCGCCCCGGCCCAGGCCGCACGACGAGGAGGGGGCCCGCGTGTCGTTGCTGGAGAACATCCGCAGTCCGCGCGACCTGAAAACCCTGGACGCCGAGGAGCTGACCGAACTGGCGGAGGAGATCCGCCACTTCCTCATCCACGCCGTCGCCCGCACCGGCGGCCACCTCGGCCCCAACCTGGGCGTGGTGGAGCTCACCATCGCCCTGCACCGCACCTTCGACTCCCCGGCCGACCGCATCCTGTGGGACACCGGCCACCAGTCGTACGTCCACAAACTGCTCACCGGCCGCCAGGACTTCTCCAAGCTGCGCGGCAAGGGCGGCCTGTCCGGCTACCCCTCGCGCGAGGAGTCCGAGCACGACGTCATCGAGAACAGCCACGCCTCCACCGTCCTCGGCTGGGCCGACGGCCTCGCCAAGGCCAACCAGGTCCTCGGCCGCTGGAACCGCCACGTCGTCGCCGTCATCGGCGACGGGGCCCTGACCGGCGGCATGGCCTGGGAGGCGCTCAACAACATAGCCGCCGCCAAGGACCGGCAGCTGATCATCGTCGTCAACGACAACGAGCGCTCCTACGCCCCCACCATCGGCGGCCTCGCCGACCACCTCGCAACCCTCCGCACCACCGACGGCTACGAGCGCGTCCTGTCCTGGGGCAAGGGCGCCGTCCAGGGCCTGCCCGTCATCGGCAAGCCCCTCTACGAGTCCCTGCACGGCGCCAAGAAGGGCTTCAAGGACGCGTTCGCCCCGCAGGGCATGTTCGAGGACCTGGGCCTCAAGTACCTCGGCCCGATAGACGGCCACGACATCGACGCCGTCGAGTCCGCGCTGCGCCGCGCCAAGCGCTTCCACGGCCCCGTCCTCATCCACTGCCGCACGGAGAAGGGGCGCGGCTACCAGCCCGCCCTAGAGGACGAGGCGGACCGCTTCCACACCGTCGGCGTGATCGACCCGCTCACGTCCCGGCCACTGGCCCCGTCGGCCGGCCGGTCGTGGACCTCGGTCTTCGGCGAGGAGATGCTGCGGATCGGCCGGGAGCGGCCGGACGTCGTCGCGATCACCGCCGCCATGCTGCACCCCGTGGGCCTGGCCCGGTTCGCGGAGGCCTTCCCCGACCGGGTCTGGGACGTGGGCATCGCCGAGCAGCACGGCGCGGTGTCCGCGGCCGGGCTCGCCACCGGCGGGCTGCACCCGGTCTTCGCCGTCTACGCGACGTTCCTCAACCGCGCCTTCGACCAGGTGCTCATGGACGTCGCCCTGCACAAGTGCGGCGTGACGTTCGTCCTCGACCGGGCCGGCGTCACCGGCACCGACGGGCCCAGCCACAACGGCATGTGGGACATGTCGATCCTGCAGGTCGTGCCCGGCCTGCGGATCGCCGCCCCGCGCGACGCCGGCCAGCTGCGCGCCCAGCTCCGCGAGGCCGTGGACGTCGACGACGCGCCGACCGTCATCCGCTTCCCCAAGGAGTGCGTCGGCGAGCCCGTCCCGGCCCTCGCCCGCGAGGGCGGCACGGACGTCATCGGCCTGCCCGCCGGCGGCGCCGAGCCGCAGGTCCTGCTCGTGGCCGTCGGCACCATGGCCGGCGTGTGCCTGGAGGCCGCGGAGCTCCTCGAAGACCGCGGCGTGCCGTGCACCGTCGTCGACCCCCGCTGGGTCAAGCCCGTCGACCCCGCGCTGGTGCGGCTCGCCGGCCGGCACCGGCTCGTCGCGGTCGTCGAGGACAACAGCCGCACCGGCGGCGTCGGCTGGGCCGTCGGGCAGGCGCTGCGCGACGCCGGCATCGACGTGCCGCTGCGCACGTTCGGCATCCCCGAGCAGTTCCTGCCGCACGCCAAGCGCAGCGAGGTCCTGGCGGACCTCGGGCTCACCCCCGCCGAGATCGCCGGCCGGATCAGCGCCGCGCTGGCCCGTAAGGAAGCCGAGGGCGATACGGAGGTCCCGGCTCGCAACGAAGCGGCGGACGGCAAGGAGACCCCGGCTCGTAAAGAGGCCCCGGTCCGTAACGACGCCGCGTCCGGTAAGGAGGCCCCGGCCCGTATCGGAGCCCGGGCCCGTAAGCAAGCCGCAGGCGTTCCCGCGGCCGGCAAGGAGAACGACGACGCATGACAGCCGACACGACGGACACGGCCGGCACGGCCGCAAGCGGGGGGACGGCCGGGAGCCCCAAGGGCTTCGATCTGGCGCGGCTCCTCGCCGAGCGCGGTGCCGAGCGGTACGACCTGCACGCCCGGCACCTCAACCACCAGCTGCCGCGCATGCTGCACACCATCGGCTTCGACAAGGTCTACGAGCGGGCCGAGGGCGCCTACTTCTGGGACGCCGACGGGCAGGACTACCTCGACATGCTCGCGGGCTTCGGGGTGATGGGCGTCGGCCGCCACCACCCCGTCGTCCGCAAGGCGCTGCACGACGTCCTCGACGCCTCGCTCGCCGACCTCACCCGCTTCGACTGCCAGCCGCTGCCCGGCCTCCTCGCCGAGAAGCTGCTGGCGTACGCCCCGCACCTGGACCGGGTCTTCTTCGGCAACAGCGGCACCGAGGCCGTGGAGACGGCCCTGAAGTTCGCGCGGTACGCCACCGGCAGGCCGCGGGTCCTCTACTGCAGCCACGCCTTCCACGGCCTGACCACCGGCTCGCTCTCCGTCAACGGCGAGGCCGGCTTCCGGGACGGCTTCGCGCCGCTGCTGCCCGACACCGCCGTACCCCTCGGCGACCTCGCGGCGCTGGAACGGGAGCTCGCCCGCGGGGACGTCGCGGCGTTCGTCGTCGAGCCGATCCAGGGCAAGGGCGTCCACGAGGCGCCGCCGGGCTACCTGCGCGCCGCCCAGGAGCTGCTGCACCGGCACAAGGCGCTGCTCATCGCGGACGAGGTGCAGACGGGCGTCGGGCGCACCGGCGACTTCTTCGCCTACCAGCACGAGGCGGGCGTCGAGCCGGACCTGGTGTGCGTGGCCAAGGCGCTCTCGGGCGGCTACGTGCCCGTGGGTGCCACCCTCGGCAAGGACTGGATCTTCAAGAAGGTCTACTCCTCGATGGACCGGGTCCTCGTGCACTCGGCGAGCTTCGGCTCCAACGCACAGGCGATGGCGGCCGGGCTCGCGGTGCTCTCGGTGCTGGAGGACGAGCAGGTCGTCGCGAACGCCCGGCGCACGGGCGACCTGCTGCGCACCCGCCTCGCGGCGCTCGTGGGCAAGTACGAGCTGCTGCACGACGTCCGCGGCCGGGGCCTGATGATCGGGATCGAGTTCGGCAAGCCGTCCTCGCTGGGGCTGCGCAGCCGCTGGGCGATGCTCCAGGCGGCTCGCAAGGGCCTGTTCGCGCAGATGGTCGTGGTGCCGCTGCTGCAGAAGCACCGCATCCTCACCCAGGTCTCCGGCGACCACCTCGAGGTGATCAAGCTGATCCCGCCGCTGATCATCGGGGAGCGCGAGGTGGACCGCTTCGTGGACGCCTTCACGGCGGTGATGGACGACGCCCACGGCGGCGGCGGGCTGCTCTGGGACTTCGGGCGGACACTGGTGAAGCAGGCGGTGGCCAACCGCTGATCCGGGCAGGAAATCGGCCTGTCCGGGGTTTGAGGACCGGGGTCCGGGGCGGAGCGCCGGGTCAGTCCGTGAGGAGCCGGCTCTGCAACCGCTCACGGGCCGCCGGGCCGAGCCCCAGCCCGTCGGCCAGGTAGCGGTCGGCCGACCCCCACGTGCCGTCGATCTCGTCGAACGCCGCCCGGAGGTAGGAGGCGCGGGCCTCGAACATGGGGGAGAGCAGCTCCGCGATCTCCCGGTCCTCCGGCCCGGTCGCTTCCGGCGCCCGCCGCATCCGGTAGCGCCGGTGAGGGGCGTTCGACTCCAGGTAGTCGGCCTCGATGGTGTCGCGCGCGACGCCGAGGGCGAGCAGGGTGACCGCGACGGACAGCCCGGCGCGGTCCTTGCCGGCGGCGCAGTGCATGAGCGCGGGCACGCTGTCCTCGGCGAGGGAGCGCAGGACGTGACCGAGCTCGGCCGTCCGCCCCGTGATCACCTCGCGGTACGTCTCGGCCATCCGGTCCGCGGCCCGGCCGTCGGCCAGGGCCGTCCGGATCTGCGCGAGGTCGCGGGCGCGCACCATGTTCCAGAACTCGGCGCCGTGGGCCGGGTCGTTGAGCGGCAGGTTGACGTTGCGCACGCCGGTGAGCTCCACGTCCGGGCCGTCGAGCGCGATGTCGGCGTCGTTGCGGAAGTCGAAGACGGTGTGCAGGCCGAGAGTGCCGAGGAAGCGGGCGTCCTCCTCGGTGGCGTGGGCGAGGTGCCCGCTGCGGTAGAGGACGCCGTGCCGCACCCGCCGTCCGTCCGCGGCGGGCAGGCCGCCCAGATCGCGGAAGTTGCGCACCCCCGCCAGCTCGGGCTCGGTGGACGGCACATGCGGCGTCTGCGTCACGGGCGCTCCTCGGGTCTTCGCTGCCGGCGCTGGTCGTCGGCGAGGCGGCTCACCGACCATACGACACCGGTTTTACGGGCAATCCGCTCCCTGCGGTAGCCGCGCCGACGTATTCCGCTTGCGGGGAGTTCGTCGGGGTGGGATACATCACGGCTCGTCAACCCCTGGTTACGGTGGCGTAGGTCACTCCCGGCGAGGAAAGATGTGCTGACGTGGCAGACGATTCGAATTCCTTCAGCAAGAGCGCGATCGGGTCGTACGCAGCCGTCGGGGACAGCTTCACCGAAGGCGTCGGCGACCCAGGGCCGGACGACACCTTCATCGGCTGGGCCGACCGACTGGCCGTACTCCTCGCCGACCAGCGCCCCGAGCACGATTTCCGCTACGCCAACCTCGCCGTGCGCGGCCGCCTCCTGGACCAGATCGTCGCGGAGCAGGTGCCCCGGGCCAAGGAGCTCGGCCCCGAGCTCGTGACGTTCTGCGCCGGCGGCAACGACATCCTGCGTCCGGGCAGCGACCCGGACGACGTGGCCGAGCGCTATGAGAGGGCCGTCGCCGAGCTGGCCTCCTCCGTCGGCATCGTGCTGCTGTGCACCGGCTTCGACACCCGCGGGGTGCCCGTGCTGCGGCACCTGCGCGGCAAGATCGCGACGTACACCGCCCACGTCCGCGCCATCGCGGACCGGCACGGGTGCCCGGTCCTGGACCTGTGGTCGCTGCGCTCGGTGCAGGACCGCAGGGCCTGGAGCGACGACCGGCTCCACCTCTCGCCCGACGGGCACACCCGGGTCGCCCTGCGGGCCGCCCAGGTGCTCGGCCTCGAAGTGCCGGCCGACCCGGACCAGCCCTGGCCCGACGAGGGCCACCGCTCGCCCGCCGAGGTGCGGCGCGACAACATCCACTGGGCGCGCGAGCACCTGGTGCCGTGGATCGGCCGCCGGCTGCGCGGCGAGTCCTCGGGGGACCACGTGGAGCCGAAGCGGCCGGACCTGCTGCCGCTGTAGCACCGCCTTCGGGGGAGGGGCGCCGGGGGG
>NZ_JBPQTW010000323.1:0-5689 GCF_051386535.1 Streptomyces sp. URMC 127 | reverse complement strand
GACAGGGGGAGTGGGCACGGTGGCCTCCGGTGAGGATGTGAGGGGCATATCAGGGGGGTGCCGTGGAGGAATCGTCCTTGACGCGATCCTGACGATCTCTACGCGCGTCAATGTCTTTCGAGCCCGGGGAAGTTGTCAAGGTTCCGCGGGTAACCGTCAGCCGTATGTCCGGCGGCGGTTCGGCGAACCGGGCGGCAGGGAGGAAAACCCGTCTACGCTTGGGCACCGCGCCCGGTGCGCGGCGCGGCACGGCGCACCGCATGCCGCGCTGCATGCCGCACCGTATGCCGCCCGCCTGTCACATCGCGCGTCGCTGCACGTCACCGCACGTGCCACGGCGCTCGTCAGCACGAGGAGAGACCACCCTGATGTCCGGAGACCGTCCGACCATGCCGCCGGTGCGGCTCCCCTCCGACGCGGAGCTCGCGCGCGACGCGCTGTCCGCGCCGCTGCTCGCCCGCGCCGCGAAGCTCGCGCGCTGGGCCGGCGAGGAGGGCATCCCGGTCGGGGTCGGCGGCGAGCTGCTCGCCGGGCAGCTGCGCGAGGCGACCGAGCTCCTCGGGCTCGCGGGCGACGAGGACGGCACCGCGTACGCCATGGACGCGTGGCAGCACGCGCTCGACACGGGGCTGGTGGACTTCGAGGAGTACGAAGAGGACGCCGCGGAGGACGAGGACGCCGAGGACGCGCCCCGGGGTACCGCCGTTGCCGGCGAGGAGCTCGCCACGCTCACTTCCGGCAGCCCCGCCGACATCCTCGACCTGTGGCTCGGCGGCTTCGAGAGCGTCCTCGCCGACGCCGCCGCGCCCGACCTCGGCGAGATCGCCGACCGGATCGCCGAGGGCGAGGACCTCGACCTGGACTCCCTCGACTGGGACCCCGAGGGCGAGGCCGACTTCCTCGACGGCGTCCTCGGCAACCTCTACCTCCTCACCGCGCTGGAGCAGAGCGACGCCGAGCGGCCCGTGCCGCTGCCGGCGCTCGCCGCGTCCATGATCGTGCCGGACGACATGGACGAGCCCACGGACGACATCCTCGAAGAGGTCTCCGACGCGATGATGCGCCTGGACGACCAGTTCCGGCTGCTCGCGCCCACCGGCGTCATCGCGTACCGGCCCGTCGACGAGTCCCTCATCGAGGAGGTCGACGGCGAGGGGCACATCCGCGAGTCCGTCGACGGGGTCGCCTCCGACAGCCCCGAGGAGGAGGACGTCAGCCGCTACGGCATGGTCTCCCTCACCCCGCTCGGCGTCCTCGCCGTGCGCGCCCGGATGCAGGAGGGCGGCGTCGACGCCCCTCTCGTCGGCGACCTCGCCGACAAGGGCGCGGACGCGCTCCTGGCCGCCCTGCCCGGTCACCCGGAGACGGCCGCCCGCGCGGAGGCCGAACTGTGGCTCGGCCGCCGCTCCGCGGAGGACGCGGCGCGCGAGCTGCTCGCCGCCGGGCGCGGCGCCGACCCCGACGCGCCGTCCCGCCGCCTCGCCTGCCAGCAGACGCTCTCCCTCCTCGGCGCCGGCGCCGAGCCGGCCGTGCGCGAGGTCCTCGACGACCGCGAGCTCGGCGGCCTCGCCCGTGTGTGGCTCGCCGAGCACGGGGCGGCGGACGTGCCCGAGCCGGGCGAGGACATGGTCTTCTGGCTGACCATCGACACGATCGCCGCGCAGCTGGCGGCGTCCGGCGACACGGACGAGCTGCGCGGGCTGGTGGAGAGCCTCGTCGGGCAGCACGGCGGGTTCTTCGACGCGGCGTGGCGGGTGGATCATCCGGCGACGGCGGACGTGCTGGAGGCGATGGGGCATCTCCACCCGGAGAAGAAGGTGGCCAAGGAGGCCCGCAAGGCGGCCTTCAAGGCCCGCTCGCGGGCCTGACGGGTCCGGGGGGCCGGGGCGGTTTCCGCTGCGGCGGGGCCTGGGCCGGTGCCCGGCCGGCCTGGGCGGGGTTCGGCACCGCCGGTGGCGTCGGGCGGTGGTTGCGCGCCGTTGCGGCGGAGGGTGTGCCCCGGTCCCGCCCTTTCGCCGTTTCCCCTTGCAGGGGGCTGGGCCGGTGCCGGCCGGCCTGGGCCGGGTTCGGCGCCGCCGGATGCGTTCGCGGGGGTTGTGCGCCGTCGCGGCGGGGGAAGTGCCCCGGGTCCCTGCGGGGGGCGAGCCGACCGGAGGCCGTTTCCGCCGCGGCGGTGATCAGCCGCCGGGGTGGTGCGCGGCGGTGCCCGGCCGGCCTGGGCCCGGTTCGGCACCGCCGGTGGCGCCGGTTGGTGGTTGCGCGCCGTTGCGGCGGGGGGTGTGCCCCGGTCCCGCCCTTTCGCCGTTTCCCCCTGCGGGGGGCTGGGCCCGTGCTCGGTCGGCCTGAGCCGGGCTCGGCACCGCCGGTGGCCCCGGACGTCGTGCGGGGCGCTCCGCGATCCCGCGCTGCGCGCGGCTCCGCGCGCCCCGCGGTCGTCTTCCGGGCTTCGTGCGGTGTTCATACCGTATTCCGTGGGGAACGGGAACGTAGGCGCGTGAGCCAGTGGACCCGGGAGTGCAGATGACCCTCAGCCGAAGAGACTTCGCGAAGCGATCCGCCGTCGCCGGCGCAGGCGTGGCGCTGACCGGCAGCGTGGGCGTCCTCGCCGGCGCCCCCGGGGCGCTGGCCGGCAGCGTGCCGGAGCAGCGCGGCGCCCGCCCCCGCCCGGCCCGCGCGCCGGGCTACGGCCCCCTCATTAAGGACCCCGAGGGCCTGCTCGCCCTGCCGGCCGGCTTCTCGTACCGGGTCGTCACCCGGGCCGGCGCCACCAGGCTGGAGTCGGGCGAGCACACCCCCTCCCACCACGACGGCACCGCCGCCTTCCAGGGCCCCCGCGGCACCACCCTGCTCGTCAACAACCATGAGCTCAAGGGCCCCCGCGCCGGCTGGAAGCACCCCGTGCCGCTCGCGGAGGGGCTCGTCTACGACCCGGCCGCGGCGGGCGGCTGCACCGTCGTCGAGGTCTCCCACGACGGCGCGCACGTCACGGAGTGGGTCGGCATCGCCGGCACCTCCACCAACTGCGCGGGCGGCGCGACTCCCTGGGGCACGTGGCTGACCTGCGAGGAGACCGAGGACAAGGCCGGGCAGAACGGCATGACGAAGCCGCACGGCTACGTCTTCGAGGTCGACCCGCACGACCGCCGCGCCAACCGGGCCCCCAGGCCCGTCAAGGCCCTCGGCCGGTTCGCGCACGAGGCCGTCGTCACCGACCCCTCCCGCGGCCACCTCTACCTCACCGAGGACGCCTCGGGCCCCAACGGCCTGTTCTACCGCTGGTCCCCGCCGGCCGGCTTCCGGCACGGCCGCGGCCGGCTGCGCACCCTCGCCGACGGCGCGGGCAGGCTGCAGGCGTTCAAGTGCTTCGACTCGGGCGGCCGGTTCGTGGACGACCTCTCCCGCGCCACCCGCCCCGGCACGGTGTACGGCGTCGACTGGGTGGACGTGCCCGACCGCGACGCGGCGTCCGTCCCGGTCCGCAAGCAGTTCAAGGCCGGCGAGATCACCCGGGCCCGCAAGCTGGAGGGCATGTGGTGGGGCGACGGGGGCGCGTACGTCGTGGCGTCGTTCGCGCGCGAGGAGAGCCCGGCCCAGCACGACGGCCAGGTGTGGTTCTACGACCCGCGGCGCCGGACCCTCACGCTGAAGGTCCGCTTCGGCGTCAACAAGGACCCGGAGCGGGACGGCGCCTTCGACGGCCCCGACAACATCACCGTCTCCCCGCACGGCGGCCTGGTCATCGCCGAGGACGGGCAGGGCGTGCAGCACCTCCTCGGCGCCCTGGACGACGGCCGCACGTATCCGATCGCCCGCAACGAGCTCAACATAGGCACCGCGCAGAAGCCCGAGTACAGCGAGTTCACCGGCGTCACCTTCTCTCCGGACGGCAGGACGCTCTTCGCCAACATCCAGGAGCCCGGGATCATGCTGGCGATCACCGGCCCCTGGCGCCGCCAGTAGCCGGGCCTTCCCCGGTATCCCCCGGTATCCCCCGGGAATCCTGGCCGGCTGCCTTTGTTGAAGCAGAGGTGACCATCCGGCTCTCGATACTCGACCGCTCCCGCACCCGCCGGGGCCGCCCCCAGGCCGAGGCCCTGCGCGACACTGTACGGTTCGCGCAGCAGGCCGAGGCGCTCGGCTACCACCGCTTCTGGGTCTCCGAACACCACGGCGTGCCCGGCGTGGCGGGCTCGGCCCCGACCGTGCTCGCCGCGGCGGTGGCCGCCGCGACCTCGCGGATCAGGGTCGGGACGGGCGGGGTGATGCTGCCCAACCATCGCACGCTGGTGGTGGCCGAGCAGTTCGGGGTGCTGGAGTCCCTCTTCCCGGGCCGCATCGACATGGGCCTGGGCCGCTCGGTCGGCTTCACGGACGGCATCCGCCGGGCCCTGGGCGCGGGGAAGGAGGCCGCGGGGGAGTTCGGCGGGCAGCTCGCCGAGCTGGAGGGCTGGTTCACGGACGGGCCGCGCCCGCACGCCGGGGTGCACGCCCGCCCGGCCGAGGGCCTGCGGATCCCCGCCTTCGTCCTGGCCAACGAGGCGGGCGCGGACGTGGCGGCCGCCGCCGGCGCGGCCCTGGTGATCGGCGGGCTGAACGGCGAGGAGCGGATGCTCGCCGCCGTCGCCCGCTACAGGGACGCCTTCCGGCCGTCGTCGTGGTGGCAGCGCCCGTACGTCGTGGTGGCGGGCAACGTGGCCGTCGCGGACACCCGCGAGGAGGCCCGCCGGCTGCTCGTCCCCGAGGCGTGGGCCCTGGCGCACTCCCGGACGCACGGCGTCTTCCCGCCCCTGGAGCCCGCGGAGGAGACCGAGGCGCGGGTGATGACCGAGCGGGAGCGCCGCCTGTACGAGGAGGGGCTGCGCGGGCACGTGCACGGCACGGAGGACGAGGTGGCGGCCGCGCTCGGCGCGCTGGTCGCGCGCAGCGGCGCCGACGAGGTGCTGGTCACCACCTCCTCCTACGACCGGGAGGCGCTGCTGGACTCCTACCGCCGGCTGGCCCGGATCGCGGGCCTTCCGGCGGTAGGAGCCCCGGCGCTCACAGGGCCTGCGCCGCGGGCTTGACGAGGTCCCGGACGGTGCGGGACTTCACGAACTCGCCGAGGGCGGTCATCTCCCACTCGCCCGAGTACTGCCGGATGAACTTCGCCATCAGCACGCCCGTCTTGGGCTCCGAGCCGGTGAGGTCGAAGCGCACGAGCTCCTCGCCGGTGCGGGCGTCGAGGAGGCGGCAGTACGCCTTGGCGACCTCGCTGAACTTCTGGCCGTTGAAGGAGCTGACGGTGAAGACCAGGCCCGTCACCTCCGGCGGCAGCCCGGCCATGTGCACCGTGATCGTCTCGTCGTCGCCGGAGCCCTCGCCGGTGAGGTTGTCACCGGAGTGCTGGACGGCGCCGCCCAGGATGTGCAGCTTGCCGAAGTAGCAGGCGTCGATCATGTTGCGGTCGGGGCCGTAGGCGATGACGGAGGCGTCCAGGTCGATGGGGCGGCCGCCCCAGGCGGGCTCCCAGCCCAGGCCCATCTTCACCGACTGCGTCAGCGGCCGGCCGCCCTTGACCAGGGACACCGTCTGGTTCTTCTGCAGGCTGACCCGGCCCTTGTCCAGGTTGATCTTCCCGCTGCCGGGGGCCGCGGCGGGCGGTGCCGGGGGCGCGGCCCCGCGCCGGCGCACCCGCCGTCCCCCCGCCGGG
>NZ_JBPQTW010000322.1:0-5694 GCF_051386535.1 Streptomyces sp. URMC 127 | reverse complement strand
GGCCGGGACGGGCTCGTACTGCGCTACCGCACGCCGATGGTGCAGGCGAGGCGGCGGGTGGCCCGGGGGCTGCGCACGCTCAAGGACGCGATCGACGAGGGCCCGCTGATCGACGGGCTGGTGGACGTGGGGCGGTGGCTGGAGGAGTTCCATCCGCGCTCCCTGGTGGAGCTGGACTACGGAGGCCTGGTGCATATGGTGCCCGAGGCGCAGCTCGCCGAGGATCATTCCGCCGGGGACACGGCGGAGGGGCTCGCGGCGTTGCGCGCGGGGGACGGGGTGCGCGCGGGGCGGGCGTACGAGCGGTTGACGGAGCGCTGGAGCGCCGTACGCAACCGTCAGTACGCCAATTGAAGTCCTGGTCGGAGAAGGCCCGGGACCTAGGTCCCGATCCGGGCCATTGCGGCAACCGTGACCTAACGCACTTTCGTCAGGTCTTGCGCCCATCGCCCATCCGCGTGGCAAAATAGGACAAGGAGTCCGGGAAGGGCTCCTTCCGTCCAACTACGGGCGGATTGATCGGTATTGCACTCCTTGACGGGTCTGGTGACCCCTGATCCCGCTGTGACTGATCGTCACGGTGGCGTGACTGTCCGCTATGGCATGGTCCATCGGCTTCCGTCGAGGTTGAACACCTGAGAGGGCAATTCCATCGGTTTGGCCGACGTGGCTGGACAGATGGTGTAGTTGTAGTGCCGAGGACAAGCCGTTCGTCCTATAACCGACTCGGCCCGCGTCCGCCATTTCGGGCAACGCGGGTCAAGGTGCAGAATTTAGAGGAAAGAACCGACTCCACGTCAGGTTCTCCCGAGGAGGCCGCTCATGACCGCTCGCACCCCTGATGCCGAGCCGCTGCTGACCCCGGCTGAGGTTGCCACGATGTTCCGCGTGGACCCGAAGACGGTCACCCGTTGGGCCAAGGCTGGCAAGCTCACGTCCATCCGTACGCTCGGAGGACACCGCCGTTACCGCGAAGCGGAGGTCCGCGCCCTGCTGGCGGGCATCCCGCAGCAGCGCAGCGAGGCCTGAACAACCGCATGACCGGGCGTTTTCCGGGGCCCCCAACCCGGTTCGCGCCCTGCTCCAGTTTCTGCTGAAGCACCACCCGAGCTGCACACGACCGGTTCCTGCCCCAACAGGACCGCTGCCCACCGACTTGGGCGAGTCGTCGATCGCGCTGGACTCCGCCGGGTCCAGCGCGATCTTTTTTATACCCGGACGCCGCCGAGCGGCCATGGGATGCCACCGGAAGCCGTCCGGCGGCAGCGGGCGGCGCCCGGCGGCCCTTGCCCGGCTTCGGGCGGCGAGCGCCGGCGGAGCACCCGTACGGAGTCCTGGTCCCACCCTTTCGGGTGGAGTGCAATTGCACATATTAAATTGACCCGTTGTAGGTCAGGGGTAAGTTCCCTCGTCCGGGAAACTCTTTCGGTGACTCCCATCACAGCGCGACGGGCTTGTCACTCACTGTGCTGCTGCGGTAAAGAGCCCGACGCGCAACGACGGTGCGCGGCACGGCGGCCGACTGCCGCCCGTACAGGCGCCGTTGGTCACCCGGAGGCGGTCCGCGCCCCCTCGGCGCCCTCCGGCTCGGAGACCGGCCCTGCGGGCCCCGCGGCGGCCGCCTCCTGGGCGAGCCGCAGCAGCCGGTGACACACGGCGCAGTGCCGGGTCAGGTGGCGGTAGCCGGAAGCGGCCGACGCGGCGGACAGATGGGCGCGCAGCAGCGCCCGCGTTTCGTGCCGGATGCTCTCGGCCCTGAGCTTGCCCGCCCGGGGGCTCCCGGGCCGCTTCGTCCCTGCCGGGGTGGTGGTCGTCGTCATGGAGCGCAGCACCTCCACTGCCTGGGTACCCCTGGCACGTGTCCCAGTCAAGGTCGAACGCGAGAAGGCCCGGATCCCTGAAAGGGAATCCGGGCCTTCAATCACTGCGGTCCTGACGGGATTTGAACCCGCGGCCTCCACCTTGACAGGGTGGCGAGCACTCCAAACTGCTCCACAGGACCTTGCTTGCTTCCCGCTCCGGCGGGCTTGCGAGACAGACTCTACAGCAGGTCAGGGGGTGCGGTCGAACCCGATCACGGCGGGGCCCCCGAACGGGGCCGCGCACCGTGCCGCGGCCCGGCCGCACCACCCGTCCCTAGGGCACCAGCTGATCGATGGCCTTCACGATCCGCTTGTCGGAGACCGGGTGCGCCGTCCCCAGCGCGTGGGCGAAGTAGCTCACCCGCAGCTCCTCGATCATCCAGCGGACGTCGAGCGCCTCCCGGGGCACCGGGCGCCCCTTCGGGAACTGCTCCAGGAGCCACGCGTACTCGTCCTGCATCTCCTTCACCTTCGCCATCCGGGAGCGGTCCCGGTCGGCGTTGGCGGGCAGCTGGGTGAGCCGCCGGTCGACCGCCACCAGATAGCGCAGCAGGTCGGGCAGGCGCCGCACGCCGTGCTCGGTGACGAAGCCCGGCTTGATCAGCCAGGCCAGCTGCTCCTTGACGTCCGACAGAGAGGACATCAGCGACAGGCTCGTGGTGGCCTTCAGCCGGCGCTCGCACGCCTGCCAGGCGGCCAGCACCTCCTGCACCTTGCGGATCGCGTCCATCGTCGCGTCCACGATGTCCGCCCGTACCGCGTCGAAGAGCTTGCGGAAGGATTCTTCGTCCCAGACGGGGCCGCCGTGCGCCGCGATCAGCTTGTCCGCCGCACCCGCCACGCAGTCGTCGAAGAGCGCCTGGACGGAGCCGTGCGGATTGCGCGACAGGGCGAGCTTCTGCTGGTTGCCCAGCTTGTCCTGGGCGAACTTCGCCGGGTTGGACGGCAGGTTCAGCAGGATCAGCCGGCGGGTGCCCCGCCACATCGCCTCGCGCTGCTCCGGCTCGGTGTCGAAGAGCCGCACGGCGACCGAGGAGCCCTCGTCCACCAGCGCCGGATACGCCTTGACCGGCTGGCCGGCCCGGCGCGTCTCGAAGGTGCGCGGCAGCGTGCCCACCGTCCAGGACGTGAGGCCCGAGCGCTGCTCCGGTGCGCCGCCGCGGCCGCCCCCCGCCCCCGCGGCCGACGCGGCCTGCTCGAAGGCCTTGGAGATCGCCGCCTGCGTCTTCGGCTTGAGCCGCAGCCGCAGCGCCTCCAGGTCCTTGTCCTCGGCGATCTTGCGGCGGCGCTCGTCGACCACCCGGAAGGTGATCTTCAGGTGGTCGGGGACCTTGCCCAGGTCGAAGTCCTCCGGATCCAGCCGTACGGCCGTCATCCGGTGCAGCTCGCGCGCCAGCGTGACCGTCAGCGGCTCCTGCAGCGGAACGGCACGGTCCAGGAACGCCTTGGCGAAGTTCGGCGCCGGCACGTAGTTCCTGCGGATCGGCTTGGGCAGCGACCGGATCAGCTCCGTCACCAGGTCCTCGCGCAGCCCCGGGATCTGCCAGTCGAAGCCCTCGGCCGAGACCTGGTTCAGCACCTGCAGCGGGATGTGGACGGTCACGCCGTCCGCGTCCGCCCCCGGCTCGAACTGGTAGGTCACCTTGAACTTCAGCCGGCCCTGCCGCCAGGAGTCCGGGTAGTCGTCCTTGGTGACCGCCTCGGCGTTCTCGTTGATGAGCATCGACTGCTCGAAGTTCAGCAACTCCGGCTCGTCGCGCCGCTTGTGCTTCCACCACGAGTCGAAGTGCGCGCCCGACACGACGTGTTCGGGCAGCCGCTGGTCGTAGAAGTCGAAGAGCGTCTCGTCGTCCACCAGGATGTCCCGGCGGCGGGCGCGGTGCTCCAGCTCCTCGACCTCGCCCAGCAGCTTGCGGTTGTCGTGGAAGAACTGGTGGTGCGTCCGCCAGTCGCCCTCGACCAGGGCGTGCCGGATGAACAGCTCGCGGCTGGTCTCCGGGTCGATCCGGCCGAAGTTGACCTTCCGCTGCGCGACGATCGGCACGCCGTAGAGCGTCACCCGCTCGTACGCCATGACGGCCGCCTGCTTCTGCTCCCAGTGCGGCTCGCTGTAATTGCGCTTCACCAGGTGCTGCGCGAGCGGCTCGATCCACTCGGGCTCGACCTTGGCGTTGACCCGCGCCCACAGCCGCGACGTCTCCACCAGCTCGGCCGACATCACCCAGCGCGGCTGCTTGCGGAACAGCGCCGAGCCCGGGAAGACCGCGAACTTCGCGCTGCGCGCACCCAGGTACTCGTTCTTCTCGGTGTCCTTCAGACCGATGTGCGACAGCAGACCGGCCAGCAGCGACTGGTGGATGCGGTCAGGGGCCGCATCCTCCTCCGCCATGTGGACGCCCATCTGCTTGGCGACCGTCCGCAGCTGCGAGTAGATGTCCTGCCACTCGCGTATGCGCAGATAGTTCAGGAACTCCGACTTGCACATGCGCCGGAAGGCCGACGAGGACAGCGTCTTCTGCTGCTCGCGCACGTAGCGCCACAGGTTCAGGAAGGCGAGGAAGTCGCTCGTCTCGTCCTTGAAGCGGGCGTGCTGCTGATCGGCCTGCGCCTGCTTCTCCGAGGGCCGCTCGCGCGGATCCTGGATGGACAGCGCCGCCGCGATCACCATGACCTCGCGCACGCAGCCGTTGCGGTCGGCCTCCAGGACCATGCGGGCCAGCCGCGGGTCCACCGGAAGCTGCGCGAGCTTGCGCCCCGACTGCGTGAGCCGCTTCTTAGGGTCCTTCTGTGCGGGATCGAGCGCACCCAGCTCGACCAGCAGGTCGATGCCGTCCTTGATGTTGCGCCGGTCCGGCGGGTCGATGAACGGGAACTTCTCGATGTCGCCCAGGCCGGCCGCCGTCATCTGCAGGATGACCGAGGCCAGGTTCGTCCGGAGGATCTCCGCGTCCGTGAACTCCGGACGCGCGAGGAAGTCCTCCTCCGAGTACAGCCGGATGCAGATGCCGTCCGACGTGCGGCCGCAGCGGCCCTTGCGCTGGTTCGCGCTCGCCTGCGAGACCGGCTCGATCGGCAGCCGCTGCACCTTGGTGCGGTGGCTGTAGCGCGAGATCCGCGCGAAGCCGGGGTCGATCACGTACCGGATGCCCGGCACGGTCAGGGACGTCTCCGCCACGTTCGTCGCGAGCACGATCCGGCGGCCCGTGTGGCGCTGGAAGACCCGGTGCTGCTCGGCGTGCGACAGACGGGCGTACAGCGGGAGGATCTCGGTGAACCGCAGCTTCTTCTTCTCCAGCGCGTCCGCGGTGTCACGGATCTCCCGCTCGCCGGAGAGGAAGACCAATATGTCGCCGTCGCCCTCGCGCTGCAGCTCCTCCACCGCGTCACAGATCGCCGTGATCTGATCGCGGTCCGCGTCGCCGGAATCCTCCTCCAGCAGCGGCCGGTACCGCACCTCCACCGGATACGTCCGCCCGCTCACCTCGATGATCGGCGCGTCCCCGAAATGGCGCGAGAAGCGCTCCGGGTCGATCGTGGCCGAGGTGATGACGACCTTGAGGTCCGGGCGGCGCGGCAGCAGCTGGGCCAGATAGCCGAGGATGAAGTCGATGTTGAGGCTGCGCTCGTGCGCCTCGTCAATGATGATCGTGTCGTACTGGCGCAGCTCGCGGTCCGTCTGGATCTCGGCGAGCAGGATGCCGTCCGTCATCAGCTTGACCAGCGTGCTCTCGCCCACCTGATCCGTGAAGCGGACCTTCCAGCCCACGGTCTCGCCCAGCGGCGTGCGCAGCTCCTCCGCGACGCGCTCCGCGACCGTGCGGGCGGCGATCCG